>DATGSR010000153.1:0-9828 GCA_035302405.1 Beutenbergiaceae bacterium | reverse complement strand
GGCTCTTCAACTTTGAGCGTGGTGTGCCGTTGAGGTAGGGGCTCGTGGCCCTGATCCAACATGGGTGTTGTCAAGACATCTCAGTTGGGGAGGGACCACGAGCCTGTGTGCCACGATACGCACCGGCGCGATGTTGCGTCGATTCTGTTCAACCTGCCCGGTTATCGGGTGATCAGCGCCTGGTACGACGATCAAGGGCAGCGGGTGGTGATGATTGAGACCGCCGCCAGCGAGGACGGGTGCCCCTCGCGTGGGGTGATGTCCTCGCGGGTGCACTCCCGGCCGGTTCAACAGGTCAAGGACCTGCCCTGCGGCGGCGGGCGACTGACGGTGCGGGTGCGTAAGCGCCGCTACGTGTGCGCCGAGACCGTGTGCCCCCGGCGCATGTTCACCGAGGTCACCGATGAGTTGCCGGCCCGGGCGCGGTTGACCACCCGCCTGGCCGCCGCCGTAGTCGATGCCCTGCGGTGCGAGCCCCGGGCGGTGGCGGGGGTGGCCGGCCAGCACGCGGTGTCGTGGACCACGGTGATGCGCCTGGCGACCAGCACTATCGACGTCGAGGGGCACGCCGACTTTCGCCACGTGCGACACCTGGGCATCGATGAACACCGCTTCCGCCGGGTGCGGTTCGTGCGCGATGCCCACACCGGCACCACCACCAGGGTCGAGCCGTGGTCGATCGTGTTCACCGACCTGGGCACCGGGGCGATCCTGGACGTCGTTGACGGGCGGTGCGGGGCCACGGTGCGCAACTGGATTAAAGCAAGGCCCGTCGGCGACGTCGGTCTTGCGGCCCGGTAACGTCTTGACGTAGCGGGCGTTGACGAGCATCACTTCCACCCCCGGCAAGTCCTCCAGCAGGTAGTAGAATGGCTTCCAGTAATCGCCGGTGGCCTCCATCACCACGCACGTGACCTGCTCAGCGATCAGATGCTCACGCAGCGCGAGGATCTGGCTGGTCATCGAACTCCACGTCGTGACCCTCTCCACCGTCTTGCGGCGCCCAGCACCGGCGTGTCGCACGCAGACCTTGGCGTCCTTCTTTGAGACCGACGGGTGCTTCATCCTTTCTCGAAGTGGCGCCCTCTTGGAGGTGGAGGCCCCGACTCTGCCCTCGGCGACCCGTATCGCCGTCGTCAGCGCATCGACTCGATGATCCGATCGAAGTCCTGAGACCCGTGGCCGGCGGCGGTCTGCCGTTTGATGAGTTCCTGGACCATGCGCACCGGAGCGGGGTCGATGTCCTGTTCGCGACTGGCGCGGGCGATGGTCTCCAGCAGCGTCGCGGTCCACTGCAGGCTCTGGTACGGATCACTGTAATCCCGGGTCGCCAGGCGCTCGATCGACTGTCCGAGCAACCCGGCCATCGCCGAAAGGAACGGCGCCGCTCGCCGGCTGTAATCCGAGGGGCGGATGCCGGCGGTTTCCAGCATCGCCACACCGTGCAGGAAGCCGGCGAACATGCTGTACATCCCCGAAAGCATTCCCAGGTCCCACATGGATGCCAGGCCGGGATCGGCACCGTCATAGGTACTGCTCGCCCACGCTTCCAGCAGCGGCCGGTATGCGTGGAAGACTTGTGCGGAGCCGCTGTAGAGGATCACCGACTCCGAGGTGCCGATCATCGCCGGCGTCCCCATGATCGCGCCGTCCAGGTACCGGATCCGATGCTCGCGGGCCCACCGGGCCAACTCCCGGGCCTGATCGGGGGTGGTGCTGGTCAGGTTGAGCACCGTGCGGCCGGCTAGGGCGCCGGTATGCGGGCTAAGGGTCTGGCGCACCGAAACGTAGTCGAAGAGGAAGACGACGACGAGGTCGGCGGCGCTGATAGCGGCAGCGGCGGAGGCGGCCGGGTGGGCGCCTCGCTCGAGGAGGGCGGCGTCCTTCCCGGGCGTGCGGTTCCATACGGTCGGGACGTAGCCGGCTTCGAGCGCGCCGGCGGCGAGGGCCCGGCCCATCGCGCCGAGACCGAGGAGGGAGATCGAAAAAGCCATGTCTTCATCGTGGGGGCACTTCTAGGCTTGCGGAAGTACGCACTGTTTACTGCGGTACTTACCAGCGGGTGAGTCCGTGGCAAGCCCGATAGGAGGCGACATGGCAGACGGTGACGGACGACGGCGAGGACCCTACATCTGCGGTATCGACGCCGCGATGGATGTGATCAGCGGGAAGTGGAAGGCGCTGATCCTGTGGGAGTTGCATGCCCATCGGGTGCGGCGCTTCGCCGAACTCCGGCGCGCGCTGGTGGGGGTCAGCGAGAAGATGCTCACCCAGCACCTGCGGGAGATGGAGCGCGACGGGCTGGTCACGCGGCAGGTCTACGCCGAGGTGCCGCCCCGGGTGGAGTACCGCCTCACCGAACACGGCACGAGCCTCAACGAGGCGCTGGGCGTGGTGGGGCAGTGGGGCATCGAACGGATCGCGCGCGAGGGCTTGGCCACGACCAGCCCCCAGGTGCAGCCGACTAGTTGAGCCGCTAGTACGGCAGCCCGGCTCGGGGGTGAGGGCCGAGTCCGACGTGCCCGCGTGCTCAGCCGGGATCGCTCTCGAACTGCGGGTGGCGGCTGCCGACCTTGCGACCCACAGTGAGGTGCCCACCCAATTCCGCGGCGGCCAGCAGGCCGGCATTGGCCGTCATACTCAGCGCCACGCCTAAGCCGTTGCGGCCGCGGTGTCGCAATACCCACGAGGTGACGTACAGCCCGAGGACCGCGCTGTTTGCGAGTGCGTGGGCGAGGCCGACCCGCCGCGACGCCCCCTCGGTGGAGGCCCATTCCGCCCACCCGCTCACTGCGGTGGGCAGTGCTGCTAGCAGACCCACGCCCAGGAGGCGACGGGCGGCCGGTCGTGCACCGGCTCCCCCAATCACGTCCAGAATGGCGGCGCTGAGCCAACTGCCCACGGGCACATCCGTCAGGGGTGCGTGCAAGGCGTGCCCCAGGTCGTGCCCGAGCAGGGCTCGTCGTCGCCTGGGTCCCTCCACCAGGGCCCGGGCTGCGGGTTGTAGCCGGTCCGCGATCGCGTCCAGCGCTTCGGCCTGCTCGACCCCGTTCAGCGCGCGGACCAGCGCGGGCATCTCAGATGTGGTGGTGTGACGGGACATCGTTACCTCCGGTTAAGTCGGATCGTTGCGCGGGGTTTGTCGGGCCAGACGACCGCGGCGCCGCGAGCGCCTCGGCAAATTCACCGACAGCCGAACCCCCGGGAACCATGGCTTGGCCCGCGCCGGCGGCGAGCGCGAGCCGTTCGAAGGGGGCTCGCCGGGCGATGTGTTGGGTGCTGGATGTCATCGAAACTCCCGGAGCCGGCCCGGCCAGTGTCTACCGCCGAAGGCCGCGACGCACCTGGAACCGTCGCGCACAACCCCCGTGTGGCTCGCGGGCGATCCCCGTGCGGTGGCCCACGTGCGCGAGGGATGCGGCCGTGTCAAGGTGGAGCGCTGGTAGCGATGGCATCCATCACCGATCCGCTACCGGCGCCGACACAATGTGTCGAAATCTGCGTCGTCGAGTCGGGAGGATGGACAATGACCGGTCCTGCTCGCGAGGTGGCCCCGGGCGTCCACCTCGTCACGCACGCACATGTGAACTGCTATTTGATTGAGGACGACGATGGCCTCACCCTGGTCGATGCCGGCTTACCGGGGCACTGGCGGCCCCTGGGATTGGCGATCCGAGCTATCGGGCGCCGGCCGGCAGACCTACGGGGCGTAGTCCTCACGCACGCTCACTTCGATCACGTCGGCTTGGCGCGACGGTTACAAGAACGCTTCGCACTACCGATCTGGGCGGCTCCGGAGGACCATCGTCTTGCTGCCAGGCCGTACCAGTACATCCATGAGAATCCGCGCGCCACGTACCCGATCAAGCATCCCAGGGCGGTCCCGATCATGGCGGCTCTCGCGGCGGCGGGCGCGTTGTGGGTCTCCGGCGTCCATGGCCTGCGTGCCCTGTACACCGGGGACACGCTCGATCTACCTGGCAGGCCGCAGGTACTGGCTACCCCGGGCCACACCTTCGGGCACGTGGCCCTACACCTGCCCGGACGTGATGCAGTGATCTCGGGCGACGCGTTGGTGACCCTGGATCCCTACACCGCGAAAGTGGGGCCACGGATCGTGGCTGGAGCGGCAACCGCCGATTCGGCTCAAAACCTTGCTTCGCTGCAGGTCATCGCCGACACCCGCGCCACTACGGTGCTGCCCGGTCACGGGGAGCCATGGACCAGCGGTGCGCAGGGCGCGGTTGACCGCGCGCTGGCCGCAGGCCCCTCCTGAGCCGCTGCACGGGCCCTGGCACGGGCGTGGGGTCCGCAGCGCTCACGCTCATCCGGTGCCCAGCGCCCACGGCCATAGTCACCCTCGCCTGCAGTCATCCTGGCCTGCCTCGTCTGCAGTCATCCTGGCCTGGGCGGGCCGACCCGCACGTGCACCAGCGGAGAGAAGTGGGCGATCGGCTGGCCCTCCAGTTGCGGCAGCCCGTTGGCGCTCAGCAACTGTGCCGGTGCGCATTCGGCGTCTGCGCGGTGCAGCGGCCAGGGCTCGTGCTCGATCGGGGTACGCCACACCTGCCCCCACGCCCGGCTGTAACCGTTCCACCGGCCGGTGAGGAAATCTTCGAACTCAGTTGGCGTGGCGATCGGCTGGCCCACCGCCACCCGAGCGCCGAACCAGGCGTGGCCGCTGCGGCGCCTGGAGGTGTAGTGCCACTGCCCGGAGCGGCGGCGCTGGTCCGTGGCGGACTGCTCATAGGGCAGGCCAAGGAGCCGCAACAGTGCCGTGACCGGTAACCGGGAGCACTCCAGGGAGAAGAACCACACCCCATCCCGTCCGTCGCGGCCGCGCACATAGGTGCGCACGTTGATCTCGGTGAACGCCGGAACAATCGGCAACCTCACAGCCGGGGCGCCGAAATAACTCATCCGGAACGGGGTGACCCCCACCCACGCGACGTCGTCGAACGTGTCCACCTGCAACTCCGGCGGCAGCAGCGGTCGGATCCGCGCCGGGTTCACCGGCCAATGCAGGAACGTCAGATCCCGCCAGTGCATCGCGTTCACCGCCACAGCGATCCGGTGCTCGGGCCGTCGACTGGACATGCGATCAGGACCTCCCTCATCCACACCGGGGCCGTCGGTACTGATCGGCTGCAGCGTCGATGGGCTGGGAGCGCTGCTGCGGATGCTGCCGAACCCGGCGTGTTTTACGGTCGATCACATGGTTTCCGAGCAGGCCCGCGGCCGCAATTCCACTGGTTCGAGCACGGCTGCGCCGGAACCTGTTGCGCGGCCTTTGGCGGATGCGGCTGGCAACATTCCCAGCACATCGGTTCTCGATGCCGTGCGAGTTCTGGGCACCGTGGTGGCTCCGGTAGTCACCGGCGGGGCGATCGCACGCCGGCCGCGGGCGATGCTGGCCACGCAACGGGCAGAACTGGACAAGCGTGCGGTGGCCACGATGCAGCACCTGCGTGACCGGTACGGCCCGGGGCCGGTGCAGGTGCGCCTGCCCGGACGGCGTTTCACCTTTCTTCTGCAACCGGACCAGGTGCATCGGGTGCTGAACCAGTCGCCCGCCCCGTTCGCCACCTCTACCCGGGAGAAACGCGGCGCGTTGGGACATTTCCAACCCAGCGGCGTGCTCATCTCCAGTCCCGAACAGCGCGCCGTGCGCAAACCGTTCAACGATGAGGTGCTGCAGGCGGGTCGCACGATTCATCATCACGGTCCGCACATGGCCGATGTGGTCCGGGAGGAGATGACCGCCCTACTGGGCCATACCCATTTCACTGAAACCTTGGACTGGGATGGGTTCACCACCGCCTGGCATCGGATGATCCGGCGCATCGTCCTTGGCGACAGCGCCCGGGAGGACCATGCCGTCACCAACGACTTGCTGAGGTTACGCAAGGACGCGAACTGGAGTTTCCTCAAGCCCACCCGAGCCCGGCGCCGGCGGCGCCTTTTGGCGCGGCTCGCCAGGTATGTGGACCGCGCCGAGCCGGGAAGCCTGGCGCAGATGGTCGCTGCCACACCAGCCGCGCCGGGAACAGACAAGCACCATCAGATCCCGCAATGGATGTTCGCTTTCGACGCGGGTACCTGGGCCACCCTGCGGGCGCTGGCGTTGATCGTCACCCACCCTGGCGCCGAGCGCGCCGCCCGGGCGGAGATCGATTCCGGTGGCGATCTGCGCTATCTGCGGGCCTGTGTACTGGAGTCGCTGCGGCTGTGGCCGACCACCCCGGCCATCTTGCGAGACACCACGGGCCCCACCGAGTGGGCCGGAGGACACCTGCCGGCCGGGGCGTCGGTGGTGATCTTTGCGCCCTTCTTCCACCGGGACCACACCCGGGTGCCTCAGGCTCATCAGTTCGTTCCCGAGTTGTGGCTCCGGGAACGAACCGATGAGGATTGGCCGTTGGTGCCCTTCAGCGGCGGTCCGGCGATGTGCTCGGGACGCAACGTGGTGCTGCATACCGCGAGTGTTGCCCTGGGCCATCTGTTGGCCGACCAACGGTACGAACTGCAATCGCCCGAGTTGAGCCCGCACCGGGCGCTGCCAGGCACGATCAGCCCGTTTCATCTGCGGTTCGCTCTCACCCCCACCGACGCAGCCACCGCTGCCCCGTAGCGCACTGAACCGGCGCTGGCAGCCCCTGGATGAAGCCGTAGGCTGGAAGGGTGATTTCTACCCCCAGCCACCGCCACGACGATGAGCACTCCGTGCCCAGCGAGGCCCCGCCCGCAATGATGATCGCAGCGTTCGAGGGCTGGAACGATGCCGGCGCCTCCGCCAGTTCGGCGGTGGGCTTGGTCGCCGAGGAATGGGGCGCCCAGGAAGTGCGCCGCATCGACCCGGATGAGTATCACGACTTCCAAGTCAACCGCCCGGTAATCCAGCGCACCCCAGACGGTTCGCGCGCCCTCACCTGGCCGGCCACCACGATCGCCCAGGCCGTCACACCCCAACAACGCCGCCGGCTGGTGCTGGCCCGGGGCACCGAACCCTCGCTGCGGTGGCGGGCCTACTGCAACGAACTGCTCGATGCCGCCGAAGGCTTGGACGTCAGCACGATCGTGTGCGTGGGCGCGCTGCTCGCCGACGTCCCCCACACCCGTCCCATCCCGGTACAGACCACCTCGGAGGACCCGCGGGTGCAGGCGCTGCTCGGGGTGGAGGATTCGGACTACGAGGGCCCCACTGGCATCGTGGGCGTGCTGGCCCAGATGGCCCTGGACCGCGGGATGCACTCGCTAACGATTTGGGCGGCCGTGCCCCATTACGTGGCCCAACCTCCCTCGCCCAAAGCCACGTTGGCGTTGCTCGGGGCGATCGAGGAACTCGTGGGCGAACCGGTACCGACGAGGGATCTGCCGGAGGACGCCCGGGCGTGGCAGGACGGCGTGAACGAGTTGGCCGAGGAGGATCCCGAGGTGGCCGAGTACGTGCGCCAACTGGAGGAGGCCAAGGACACCGCGGACCTGCCCGAGGCCAGCGGGGAGGCGATCGCCAAGGAGTTCGAGCGCTTCCTGCGCCGCCGGGACACCGGCGGCGGGCCCGGCGCCGGTAGTTAGCGGCGGACCCGGCGCCCGCAATCGGCGCGTCCGGCTCAGCAGGAACCGGCCCGCTCAGCAGAAACCGGCTCCGCTGAAACCGGGCCCCGCTCACCGGCCGACCGGGGCACGGGTCCGGCATACCGCCGGAACCGCCCGATCACGCGTCCGACGACGTCGCAGCGCGAGTTTGCGGGGTCAGTCGCCTCGGGGCGCCTCGCGCAGGTCCACCCCGAGCAACGCGTCCACCGCGTCTGCCACGCCGGCCGCTTCGGTCGCGGCACCGGGGGCGGTTGCCCACTCGTCCACCGCGGCCAGCGCCGCCGGGGTGTCCAGGTCGTTGCCGAGTGCCTGCCGGATCCGGGCGACCACGGCACTGCCGCCGCCCGGGCGGTCCGCACGCTCGCCGTCGGCCTCCGTTTTACTGCCACCGGGGCTTGCGGGTGCTCCGGCCTGCTGGAATGCGGTGCGCCACCGGTCCAGGCGTTGGCGAGCGGCGTGCAGCACCTCGTCGGTGTACTCCCAGTCCTGGCTGTAATGGTGAGCCAGCACCGTTAGCCGGATCACGGCCGGGGACACGCCCTGGTTTCGCAGGTCGGAGACGAACACCAGGTTCCCCAATGACTTGCTCATCTTCTCCCCCTGGTAGCCCACCATGCCGGTGTGCACGAACGCAGCGGCCGGTTCGGACTCCCCGGTGAGCATGCGCAAGTGGGAGATGGACATCTCGTGGTGCGGGTAGATCAGGTCGGTGCCCCCGCCTTGAACGTGGAAGGGCACACCCAGGTAGTGCTGGGCGATCACCGCGCACTCGATGTGCCAACCGGGGCGGCCCCGCCCCAACGACCCGCCGTCGAAGCTGGGCTCGCCCGGCCGGGCAGCCCGCCACAGCAGCGCGTCGCGGTGGTGCTTCTTGCCGGGAGCCTCTGGGTCCCCGCCCCGTTCGGCGAAGAAGCGGTCCATGGTGGCCTCATCGAGCCGCCCCACGGTTCCGGCCGCGGCGTCCGCAGCGAGGTCGGCGTAGATGTCCGGGCCCTCGGCCGTCTGATCCTGCGGCTGGACCGGGTAGGCAGCGCCGCTGGCGAGCATCTGTGCGGCGGCCGCGGCGATCTGGTCCACGGTTTCCACCACACCGATGAACGTGCTCGGCGCCAACACGCGCAGCGCCTGCATGTCGTCCGCGTACCGGGCCACCTGCTCCCTGGCCAGGTCGGCCCAGTCCACGCCGATCTGATCGGCGCGCTCCAGCAGCGGATCGTCAATGTCGGTGACGTTCTGCACGTAGTCGACCTGCAGGCCGGCGTCCCGCCAGGCGCGCACGAGCGTGTCGAAGGTGATGTACGTGGCCGCGTGCCCCAGATGGGTGGAGTCGTACGGGGTAATCCCGCAGACGTAGATCCGGGCTTCCTTCCCCTCGACGGGTTGGGTCAGTTCACCGGTGGTGGTGTCGCGGATCCGGGGCGGGGAGCCGCCGGGCGGCAGGGCGGGCACGGAAGGAGAGGACCAAGACTGCACGTGTCTCAGCCTATCGGGGAAATGACCGCGTCCTCGGGTAGGGCGGTGAGCACCCCGGCACCCAGCAGCACCACCACCACGATCGCCAAGATGATGCGGTAGATCACGAACGGCAGGTAGGAGTAGGTGGACACGATCCGCAGGAACGCGATGATCACCACATAGCCGACGACGGCGGCCACCAAGGTAGCCAGCGCGGTGTTCACCGTCCCGGCCTGCCCGCCGGTGCCACCGGAACGGATCAGTTGGAAGATTCCCGAGCCCATCACCGCCGGGATGGCCAGCAGGAAGGAATACCGCGCGGCCGCTTCCCGGGTGTAGCCCATCAGAAGTCCGGCGGTGATGGTGCCCCCGGACCGGGACACTCCAGGGATGAGCGCCATCGCCTGAGCCAGGCCGTACAGCAGGCCGTGCTTCCAGGTGAGCTGGTCCAGGGTCCGGCGTTTGGCGCCGATGCGGTCTGCCCACCCCAGGATGAGGGCGAACAGGGCCAGGACGGCGGCGGTGATGTACAGGTTCCGCAGCGCGTATTCGATGGTGTCGGCGAAGGTGAGCCCGGCGATCACGATCGGCAAAGACCCCAGGATGATCAACCACCCCATCCGGGCGTCGGGGTCATCGGTGGATACCTGTCGGCGCCAGGGCCCCACCGGCAGAGACTTGAACCAGTGGCTGATGATGCGGGCGATGTCCTTGCGGAAGTACACCAGCACCGCCGCTTCGGTGCCGATCTGGGTGATGGCGGTGAACGCCGCACCG
>DATGSR010000152.1:0-2729 GCA_035302405.1 Beutenbergiaceae bacterium | reverse complement strand
TGCCGGCGCCCCTGGCCTTACCCTGGAAGCATGACGGCTCTCCCGGATATCGACGTCGCTCCCGAGGTGGACAGCGATGAGCGCACCGAGTTGGACAAGGTGTGGCGCACCATCGTCTGGAACGACCCGGTGAACCTCATGAGTTACGTGACCTATGTGTTCCGAACCTACTTCGGCTACTCGGAGCAGAAAGCCACCACGCTGATGCTCCAAGTGCACAACGAGGGCAAAGCGGTGGTGTCCTCCGGGAGCCGGGAAAAGATGGAGGTCGACGTGCGCGCGATGCACTCCTACGGCCTGTGGGCCACCTTGGACCAGGACAGTTGATGCGGGCCTTTACCCGGCGGCGGGGTCGATACGTCGCCCACATCGATTCCACCGAGCGGGAGATCCTGGCGCGCGTGGTGGCCGACACCGCCGCCCTGCTCGGTGAACCCCCCGGGATGAGCAGGGAGGAGGCGGCCTCAACCGAGTCCACCGCCGAAAACCCCGATGAGGCCGCAGCGCCGCAAAGCGAGGCGGAGGCGGCCGACGACGAGCAGCACACCGAAGACCTGCGCGCCCACCTCGAACGTCTCGACGAGGACGTGCCGGCCCCCACCGACCCGGCCCTGGCCCGCTTGCTGCCCGACGCCAGTCCCGATGACGCGGACCTGTCGGCCGAGTTCCGCCGGCTGACCCAGGCGGAACTGCGTGATGAGAAGATCCAGCGCCTGCATATGGTGTGGGCCGCGCTGCGTGCCCCGGGGAGCAAACTGAACATCGACCCGGACCAGGCGATGGACTGGGCAGCGGCGTTGACCGACGTGCGCCTGGTGCTCTCCGAACGCCTGGGCATCCGCACCGATGAGGATGCCGAGGACATCTACGCGTTGGCAGCCGTCCCGCGCACGGAGGACCCGAGCCCGGAGGAGGAACTGCGCCTGGCGATGGCCAGCGTCTACTCCGCGTTCACCTGGCTGCAGGAATCCCTGGTGCAGGTGATGTTGCCTACAGTCGGGGACTGAACCGACCCTGATCGCGCACCGGCCAATTAGGTTGGTGGCGATGACACAGGCACCGATTGGCATATTCGACTCCGGCGTTGGCGGGCTGACGGTGGCCCGCGCCGTGATCGACCAACTGCCGGGCGAGTCGGTGCTGTACGTCGGCGACACCGCCCACGGCCCCTACGGCCCGCTGTCCATCGCCCAGATCCGCGCGCACGCGTTGCGCGTGATGGACGATCTGGTCGACTCCGGGGTGAAGATGCTGGTGATCGCCTGCAACTCCGCCTCCGCCGCGGTGCTGCGCGATGCCCGCGAACGCTACACCGAGGCCCGGGGCATCCCGGTAGTGGAGGTCATCCAACCCGCGGTGCGCCGTGCGGTGGCCATCACCACCAACAACAAGGTCGGGGTGATCGGCACCCGCGCCACCATCAACTCCCAGGCGTATGACGACGCGTTCGCCGCCGCCACGCACCTGGAACTGACCTCCCGAGCCGCACCCCGGTTCGTGCAGTTCGTCGAGGCCGGGATCACCGCCGGGTCGGACTTGCTGGACGCCGCCGAGGAGTACCTGGCCCCCGTGCGCAGTGCCGGCGTGGACACCCTGGTGCTGGGATGCACCCACTACCCGCTGCTGAGCGGGGTGATCCAGTACGTCATGGGGGATGCGGTCACGCTGGTTTCCAGCGCCGAGGAAACCGCCAAGGACGTCTATCGGGCGCTCGTGGCGCACAACCTCACGGCCACCCCCGCCGGCCGCGCGGAACACCGGTTCCTGGCCACCGGGGACCCCGACTCCTTCGAAACCCTCGCCCGCCGTTTTCTGGGCCCGGAGGTGCACGCCGGCAGCGCCGTGGAGGTCACCGGAGAGATCCCGGCCATCACCCCCCGGCGCGAAGCGGTTTTGAGCCGCGGGCCCCAACCGACCCGTGAGGAGGTCGGCGCCGCCTTCACCAGTTCTGGGGAGCGAGTATGAAACTGACCGTGGTGGGCAGTTCCGGATCGGTCTCCGGGCCGGATTCGGTGGCCTCCTGCTACCTGCTGGAAGCCGACGACGACGAACGCACCTGGCGAGTGCTGCTCGACCTGGGCCCCGGTGCCGTGGGTCAGGCGATGCGTTACGTGGATCCGGCGGCTGTGGATGCGGTGCTGGTGTCCCACCTGCACGCCGACCACATCGCCGACCTGGCCGGCCTGGAAGTGCTGGTGCGGTACGGGCCCGGCGCCCCGAGGCCTCCGGTGCCGGTGTTCGGGCCGGCGGACACCACCGAACGGATCAGCCAACTGTGCGGGGAATCAGGCAATCCGGACAAGGCCAACGCTTTCACGGTCAGCACCTGGACCGCTGGTGAAGCGGTGCACCTGGGCCCCTTCGTCGTCGAACCTTTCCTCGTGGAACACCCCGTGGAGGCCTATGCGATGCGGATCACCGGCCCGGCAGGCACCGGCACCGAATCCCGCGTGCTCACCTACACCGGCGACACCGACCTGTGCGACGGCGTGGTGACCGCTGCCACCGGCGCCGACCTGCTGCTGGCCGAGGCGGCGTTCCAAGAGGGCCGCGACACCGTGCGCGGGGTCCACCTCACCGGCCACCGTGCCGGCCAACTGGCCACCCAGGCCGGCACCGGGCGACTGGTGCTCACCCACATTCCGCCCTGGACCTGCTCGGACACGGTGCGCGCCGAGGCCGAGGGAACCTACACCGGCCCGATCGACGTCGCTGTCCCCGGGGGCACC
>DATGSR010000151.1:0-7220 GCA_035302405.1 Beutenbergiaceae bacterium | reverse complement strand
GGATTCGTACCCCCAACGGGATTCGAACCCGTGTTACCGCCTTGAAAGGGCGGCGTCCTAGGCCGCTAGACGATGGGGGCCCGGTCTTACGTACTGGACGCCCGTGACGTCGTAACGACGCCCCAAGACCTCCGAAAGCATACGGCACGATCCTAGCCGGGAGCAAAACGCGTGGGTGTGGCCTTGCGCACCGCGATCAACGCTTGCGTGCGACAGCCAAGATCCGGTGCGCGTGCGGGTGCTGGTGCGCGGGGCGATCGTGCGGATGCTGGTGGGCGCGCGATGGCTCGATGCTGCGCGAGCCAGCGGCGAGGCCTGCGGCGGTTGAACGGCCGGCTCGTGGCTTGGCGCGGGCCGAGGGGTATGTGGATAGAGTGCTCGAAGTCCGCATGTGTACATGCTCGCCAACCAAGGAGCGGTGAATGGGGATCGGAGAGCAGGCGGTGCTTCCCGAGGTATTGGCCCAGTTGCGCTCGGATCGCAGCGCGCTGGTGGTGTTCAACGGCGGCACCTACGAATTGCAGGGCACGGATCTCAACGACACCAGAGCCCAGGCGGTCCAGTACATCACCGGGTTGGCCGCCCAGATCGTCGGCGGCCCGGTCCAGGTCACCCTGACCGACCCGGACGGCGGCGGATGGCAGATGGTGGTCACGCCGGACGGTGACATCACCGATGAGGCTCCCGCCGACCCGCCCGTCGTCCCGCATCGCGCCGACCCGTCCACCGCCCCCGCTGACGCCGAGCAACCGGCGGCTCCAGGGCTGGCACCGCAGGCCTTCGGTACGGCCGAAGCAGCCCCGACCGGGGCCGATATCAGCGGCGATACGCTCCCGGGTGCTAGCAGTTCCGCCGCTACGGGGACGGCGACCGCGGGTGGTGGCCCATCGGCCAACTCGGGGGGTGGTCCTCCCGCTGCCGCGGCTGCAGGTTCCGATACCCATGCGACGTACGCGCCGCCACCGGCCGGCTACGGCGACGGTGCCGGACTGGACAGCAGCCCCGGATGGGGGCACGACGGCGGGTGGGGCGGCACGGGCTCCGACCAACCAGTAGACCCGAATGCCGGGTTGGCGCCCGGCGCTGTCACCCGCACCTTCCGGGATCCGAACCGGGACCAAGACTTCCCGCAGGCACCCGTGCATGACGATCCGCCAGCACAGACGGAACAGCACACGGCCTACCAGTACCCGCCGCCCGGCATGGCGTGGCAGGAGCAGCCCTCCGGCCGGCAAGCGGAACAACCCACCGGCCAACAGCCGGAACAGCCGCCTGCCGGCTATCAATTGCCGGACCAGCACGGCGCGGGTATGCCCCACCCCGCTCAGACCGCGCCGCCCCAAGGCGCTCCCGCCGGTGGTGCGCAGCAACCGGGTGCGGACCACTGGGCGTACCCGACCCAACCGGGCGCCGTCCCTCCGCCCGGCTACGGCGGTGAGGGCCACTACGCTTCCCCGGACGGCCACGCGCCGCCGTATCCCCACCACGGGGCGCCCCCCAACCCCCCGATGACTGCCCCGCCCGGTCTTGAGCAGGCGCACGGAACGGAGCAGCAGACCCTGCGCCGCCGGGACCTGCGCGAGTCCTTCCTACGCACCGAGCAGGCGGAAGCACCCGCCTCCACGGGCATGCGCGGGGCGCTGACCAAACTGGGCATCCGCACCAGCCCGAGTGCGGCAGAACGCGCGATGCGCGCCGATATCAACGCCGTCTCCCAACATTGGCCCGGGGTGCGCACGATCGCGGTGGTCAACGGTAAGGGCGGGGCGAACAAGACGCCCACCACCGCGCTGCTGGCGGCGGTGTTCGCCCGCAACTCCGGGGCGGCGACCCTGGCCTGGGACAACAACGAAACCCGCGGCACCCTGGGCTGGCGCACCGAACAGGGCAAACACGAGGCCACCGTGCAGGACCTGCTGCCGGAAGGTGACGCCTTGTTGGATCCGGCGGCCAAAGCCGGGGACATCTCCCACTTCGTACACCATCAAGCGGCCGACAAGTACGACGTACTGCGGTCCAACCCAAATGTGCTGTCCGCTGAGCAGCGGCTCACCGGCGACGATGTGGATCTCGTGCACGACGTGGCGGGGCGGTATTACCGGCTGATCTTCATCGACTCGGGTAACGATGAGTCCGCCGACCACTGGTTGCGGATGATCGACAAGGCTGACCAGTTGGTGGTGGCCACCATCGCCAAACCCGAACACGCCGAGGCCGGAGCGTTACTTCTGGAGGCCCTCGCCCAGCGCGGGGAACGCACCGCGCACCTGGCGCGCAACGCCGTGGTGGTGGTCTCCCAAGCCCGAGAGAAGGACACCAACCCCTCGGCCAAGCAGATCGCCGACGGGTTCACCGGCTGGGTACGGGAAGTCGTCACCATCCCGTATGACCGGGCGATGGTGGAGTCGGTGTTGCACTACGACTCCCTGGCCCCGGCGACGCAGCGGGCGTGGCTGCGAGCCGCTGCGGCGGTGGCCAACGGTTTGTGACGGCGGTGTCCGCACCCCAGCACGGACCGGCGATGGCGACCATCGCGCGCACCCCAGCACGCACCGGCGATGGCCACCATCGCGGAGGACCTCATGATCGGCGTGGGGTCGCCATGATCAGTGCGAGGCCGTCGTGATCGAGATGTCCCCGGAGGAGTTTGAGGAAGCCGTCGCGGACGCGCTGGATCTCATCCCCGCCGAATTGGCCGCGCTGATGGACAACGTGGTGGTGCTGGTGGAGGACGAACCGCCCGCGGAGATGGGTGAGCCGAACCTGTTGGGCTTGTACGAGGGCGTGCCGCTGACTGAACGCGACGAATGGTGGGCTGCCGGGTCCCTGCCGGATCGGATCACGATCTTCCGTAAGCCCACACTACGGATCTGCGAGAGCGTCGAACACGTGGTGGAGGAGGTGGCGGTCACCGTGGTGCACGAGATCGCCCACCACTTCGGGATCGACGACGACCGGCTCCACGAACTGGGGTGGGCCTGAGGCCAGGGAGGCGGGTTACGCCGCGGAGGCCTGCTGCGCGGCCCAAGCGCTGGCGACCATGTCCTCCAGGGTGTGCCGCATGCGCCAATCCAGGTCCCGGGCGGCCAACTCCCCGTTGGCCACGATGCGAGCCGGGTCGCCGGGCCGGCGCGGGGCCTCCACCGGGGTGAAGTCGATGCCAGTGGCCTCGGCCATCGCGTCCATGATCTGGCGCACCGAGACCCCGGTGCCGCTGCCCAAGTTGTACACCGGCTCCAGTTCCCGGCCCTCGATGAGCGCGCGGGCCGCCTGCACGTGGGCCGCGGCCAGGTCGGAGACGTGGATGTAGTCCCGCACGCAGGTGCCGTCCGGGGTGGGATAGTCGGTGCCGTTGATCTGCGGGGTGCGACCCTCGGCCAGCGCGGTGAGCACCAGCGGGAACAGGTTGTGCGGTGAGGCGTCGGGCAGTTCCGTGGTGCCCGAACCGACGACGTTGAAGTACCGCAGCGAGGTGTGCCGCAGCCCGGTGGCGACGGCTTGGTCGGCCAACAACCACTCCCCGATGAGCTTGGACTCCCCGTACGGCGACTCCGGTTCGGTCGGCGTGTGTTCGGTGACGTGTTCGGCATCCGGGGTGCCGTACACCGCCGCCGAGGAGGAGAACACGATCTGCTCCACACCCGCCGCGGCCATGGCCTCCAGCACGCAGACCGTGCCGGTGACGTTCTGGGTGTAGGTGTGCAGCGGCCGCTGCACCGAGACCCCGGCGTACTTGAACCCGGCCACGTGGATCACGCCCCGCACCCGATGGTCCGTGAGCGTTTGCTCCACGGTGCCGGTATCCAGGATGGAGGCGCGGATGAACGGCACCTCAGCGGGCACGAACCGTTCATGTCCGCTGGACAGGTCGTCCAGCACCACCGCCCCCAGGCCCTGGGCGGTCAGGGCCCGCACCACGTGCGCCCCGATGTACCCGGCGCCGCCGGTGACCAGCCACGTCACCGGGGCGCTCCCGGCGCGCTGGTACCGGCGAAGGAAACTTCATCGAACGTGGGTAGTTCGGCTTTGTCCACGTCATGGCGGGGGGCGCGGATCAGCGACAACGTGGCCCAGCCCTGGCTCAGTTCATGGGCGTCGGTGCCCTCGGGGAATTGTGCCGGGGGCTGCTGACCGTCCTCCATGTGCGCGAACAGGATCTGGCGCACCGACCGGTCCACCGTGTCGGGCAGCGTGCCGAACGTGGCCAGTTCGGCCGCCCGTACTCCGCGCAACTGCTCCACGGGCAGGTCGGGGATGTTCACGTTCAGCACCCGTCCGTCCTGCGGGTGAGTGCTGAGCCACTCCAACGCTTCGCGCAGTACCGGGTAGGCGGTCTGCCAGTGCTGGGGGCGGAAGGAGGACATCGAGGCCGCAAGCGCGGGGATGCCCTGAGCCGCGGCGGAGAGGGCCGCACCCACTGTGCCGGAGTGCACCACCGCCGGGCCGATGTTCGGGCCCAGGTTGATACCGGACAGCACCAGGTCCGGCCGCGGGCCGAACGCTTCCAACCCGGCGGCGTAGACGATCGCAGCCGGGCTGGCGTGCACCGCGAAGGATTCCACGCCGTCGTCCACCCCCGGCGGTCTGCCGGGGGAGATGATCAGGCGCGGATCCTCCCGGGTGGGGCCGTCGGGGTAACTGGGTCTGTTGTCGTGGTTCTCGGCGCTGAGCGCGGCGCTGTAACCGGAGTACTGCCGGTTGGGTGCGGCCACGATCACCTCGTGCCCGGCCTCCTGGGCCAAGTCGGCCAGGACGGTCAGTCCCGGGGAGGCCACACCGTCGTCATTGGTGATCAGCACGCGCATCGGCTACGCCCCTTCTTCGCAATCGCCTCAACTGCTCTGGCCCCATTGTGCCCTGCCTGCCGGCGCCTGCTCCCAGGTCTCCACCGGCCCGGGCACCACACGGAACGACGGATGAGCCACGGGTGCGGCCGTCATGTCGATGCCGCGGAGGAGATCGGGATTGCGCACAGCCAGTTTCGATGCCAGGTGCCCCAACTCGAAGGCGAGTTGGCCATCGGTGACTTCGATCGGCGGGACCGTTGCGTCGTCGTCGGCAATGATGCGACTGCGATCGAACCGGTAGGCGCGGGCGTCGGCCTCGGCGGCGACGTGGCGTAGGTACTGCCCGATGCCGGCCACTGGGTTGGCGCAGGCGCGGAACCGCTGCAGTTGCGGATGATGGCGATAACCCTTGGTGCGGCCGGCCAGCACCGCCTGCGCCAGCAGCGCCTCACGCCAGCACGCGACCAAGCCCTGGCGATCCAGATACTTGGGGTGAAGTGACCACAGGCGCACCCTTGCATCCTTCCACGACGGACGGTGCCGCTGTGGCGCCCCCGCTCGCGGGCCGGGGCCTGCCCGCCTAGCCTCGAGCCAGATGACGAGCCATCTGCAAGCGAGGGAGGAACGATGAACAACGCCACCAACGCCGGTCGGTCGCGCGGGGAATCCGGCGCCGAGGAGGAGCCCCAGGCGAATCGGCAGAACGTTCCCGGTTCCGAACAGGGAGATACCCCGCAAGCTCCGGGGCAGGGCGAGAAGGACGAGGGCGGCCCGGGCGCCCAGCCGGAACTACCCGACACCGAGGACACCGAGAGGGACTGACCGCCCCGCCGGCCGCACCCGTGCAAGTCGACGGCCTCAGTTGCGCCGTCGGCTCTTGGTGAACTCCAGTGGGACACCGGCGCTGTGATGGGCGAGGATGGGTGTATGCACGAGGTGAAGAAGAATCAGTACGAGGTGAGCAAGTCCGACGACGAATGGCGGGCGGAATTGAGCCCGGAGGAGTACCACGTGCTGCGGCAGGCCGGGACCGAACGCCCCGGCACCGGTGAGTTGTTGTACGAGGACCGCGTGGGCATCTACTCCTGCCGTGCGTGTGGGGCGGAGTTGTTCCGTTCGCAGACCAAGTTCGACGCGTTCTGCGGCTGGCCGAGTTTCTACGAGCCCAGCCAGAGCGAGGCGGTCGAACTGCGGGAGGACCGCTCCTTGGGAATGGTCCGGACCGAAGTGCTGTGCGCCAACTGCGGCTCCCACCTGGGTCACGTGTTCCCCGATGCTCCGCACACCCCGACCGGCGACCGGTACTGCATGAACTCGGTCGCGATGAGTTTTGAACCCAAGCCCGGGGAATGAACCCGGTGCGGGTGCTGACCGCCAACATCCAGTCCGGGCGCTCGGCCAGCGGTAAACGCACCACTGAGGCCGAGTTGGCCGCCGCGTTCGCCGGCATCCGCACGGATGTGGCCGCGCTCCAAGAGGTCGATCGCCGCCAGCCCCGCAGCGGTCGGATCGACCAACTGCCGATCATCGCCGGCGCCCTGGGGTTGGAGCACTATCGGTTCGCCGCCGCCCTGGCCGGCGATGTGCGTTGGCGCCGGGCCGCTGCCCGCCCGATCGGCCAGCACCCGGGCCCCGCTTACGGCGTGGCCCTGGCGAGCAGGTACCCGATCATCGCCTGGTTCGCCACCCACTTACCGCAAGCCATCCGCCGTCTGCCGATGTGGAGCGAGGGCCGGCCCCGGTGGTGGGTGCATGAGCCGCGGGTGGCGCTCGCCGCGGTGCTGGACACCCCGGGCGGGCGGATCGCGGTCGGCAACACCCACCTATCGTTGCTGCCCATGGTCGCCCGCCAACAACTGCGCACGGTGCTGACCAACACCGCCGACCTGGCCGCCCGGGCGATCGTGGCCGGTGACTTCAACCTGCCGGCCGGTACGGTGGGTTATGTGGCCCCGGACTGGCACATGCCGCGGGCGCTGACGTTCCCGGCCGATTTCCCGGTGCGCCAGATCGACCATATTCTGGTCCGCGGCGGCCAGGCCCAGCACCCACGCGCCCACCGCCTGCCGATCTCCGACCACCGGGCCATGTCGGCCGAAGTGTATTGGACATGAAGAACCCCCTGGACCGCGTCCCCGCCCCGCTGCTGTTCCTCATCGCCGGGGCTTCGCAGTACACCGGTGCGGCGATCGCGGTGGGGCTGTTCCCGCTGATGCCCCCGCACACCGTGGCCTGGCTGCGGTCGGTGGTCTGCGCCGTCATCCTGCTGGTGCTGGTGCAGCCCTGGCGCCGCCAGAACTGGACGTTGCGCACCTTCACCCAGTCCGCGGTGTTCGGTGTGGTGCTGATGACGATGAACATGCTGTTCTACATCGCCATCGAGTACCTGCCGCTGGGGGCCGCGGTGGCGATCGAGTTCGCCGGCCCGGTGGC
>DATGSR010000150.1:0-11360 GCA_035302405.1 Beutenbergiaceae bacterium | reverse complement strand
ACCGTTAGCCGCGCTCGGCCTCAAGCAGCAGGCCCAACACCGCGAGCGCACCGCCCTTGTCCAGTGGGGAGTTGTTGTTTCCGCACTTGGGTGACTGCACGCACGAGGGACACCCGGTGGCGCACGGGCAGTGCGCGATAGCGTCCCGGGTGGCCTTCATCCAGGTTGCGGCCGCCTCGAACCCGCGCTGGGCGAATCCGGCACCACCGGGCAGCCCGTCGTAGACGAAGACGGTGGGGGCGAAGGTGTCGGCGTGCAGCGGCGCGGACAGCCCTCCAATATCCCAGCGGTCACAGGTGGCGATCAGCCCCAGCAGCCCGATCGCGGCGTGCTCGGCGGCGTGCAACGCCCCGGCGAGGTCGCCCGGGCCGATGCCGGCGTCGGTGAGCACCTGTTCGGGCACCGACCACCAACATCCGGTGGTGGACAGGGTGCGTTCGGGCAACTCCAGGGGGTAGGAGCCGATGATCTCCATACCCGGGAGGCGCCGGCGGTCGTAGCCGGTCACCTGGGAGACCACTTCCAGGTCCCCGTATGCCCATGTCACCGGCCCCCAGGTGTGCTGGTCGCGGGTGTTGATGATCCGCACCTGCTTCGCGGTCCGTGCCCGGGTGCGGTACGGCACCTCGGCGGGTACCACCAGGGCCACGTCATCGACGTAGGACTCCACCCGGTAGGTGGCACCCTGGTGGATGTAGATCGCCCCGGTGTGCACGCTGGCATCGGCGCGGGTCTCATCGACGGTGCCGAGCACCGCGCCGGTGTCGGCCTGCACCACCTGCACCTGACTGGATCCGCCGCCGCGCAGGTCGGTCAGGTCGGTAGGTCGTTCGGGGCGGGCGTAGTTCCAGTACCAACCGCGGGCCCGACGGCGCAGCAGGCCCCGGGCGGTCAGCGCGTCCAACACCGTGGTGTCCGGTAAGGAGAACCGCGGCAGGTCCGCCTCGGTCAGCGGCGCCTCCGCGGCCGCGGCACACAGGTGCGGCCCCAGCACGTAGGGGTTGGCCGGGTCGAAGGTGGTGACCTCCACCTCGGCGTCGAAGATCGCCTCGGGATGGTGCACCAGGTAGGTGTCCAGCGGGTTGTTGCTGGCCACCAGCACCGCCAGGCCGTCTGCGCCGGCACGACCGGCGCGGCCCACCTGCTGCCACATCGACACCCGGGTGCCCGGCCAGCCGGCGATGAGAACCGCGTCCAGACCGGCGATGTCCACCCCCAGTTCCAGGGCGTTGGTGCTGGCCAGCCCGAGCAGGTCCCCGGTGCGCAGGCGTTGTTCCAGCGCGCGGCGTTCCTCGGGCAGGTAGCCGCCCCGGTAGGCCGCCACCGCCCGGGCGCCGGGGCCTGCGGGTTCGGCCGCCAACTCATCACGGGTGTGGTCGGCGACGACTTCGGTGCCCAGGCGGGAGCCCACGAAGGCTAGGGTGCGGTGCCCGGAACGGATCAGGTCGGCGAGGAGTTCGGATACCTCTGCCAGCGCAGATCGTCGGGGGCCTTCGTCGTCGCTGGTGTCCTTCTCCGCGCTCCAGGGAGTCTCTGCGAGGGCGGGCTGCCACAGCGCGATGGTGCGCTGCCCGGCCGGTGCGCCGTCGTCGACCACCGCGTGGATCTGCTCGGGGTCCGCGCCGAGCATCCGCTCCGCGGTGGCGGCCGGGTCCCCGGTGGTGGCGGAGGTCATGAGCACCTGCGGCGCGGCTCCGTACCGTTCCGCGATCCGCAGCAGCCGGCGCAGCACCAGGGACACGTGCGCCCCGAACACCCCGCGGTAGGCGTGGCATTCATCGACCACCACGTACCGCAGGCCGCGGAGCAGCCGGTCCCAGCGGTGGTGTGCGGAGAGCATCGCGTAGTGCACGAAGTCGGGATTGGTGAGCACGATGTCGGCGTGCTCACGCGCCCAGTCCCGTTCCGGTAGTGGGGTGTCCCCGTCGCAGGTGGCCGCGCGCACATCGGTGATCGTCCCGTCGGTGAGCAATCCCTCCAGGGCGTGCAACTGATCGGCGGCCAACGCTTTGGTGGGGCTGAGGTACAGCGCGGTGGGGCGGCGACGCAGATCGGAGATGCTGGTGCCGGTCACCGGCGCGCGGATCGCCGAGAGGGCCGGGAGCCACGCCGCGAGCGATTTACCCGAACCGGTAGCGGTGGCCAGCACGACGTGCTTACCCGCCCACGCGGCGTCGGCGGCGTCCACCTGGTGAGTCCAGGGATGCTCGATGCCGCGGCGACGGTACGCGGCGACCACCGCCGGGTCGGCCCAGTGCGGCCAGGTGCCATACCGTGCCGTTTTCGCGGGGATCTTGTGCAGGTGCACGAGCCGGTCGGCCCGGTTGGCGAGCACCACCTCCACTGCGGTCGTCACCCCTCGATTGTCTCAGCGCCCACGGCCGTCATCCCCATGATCAGGGTCACCGCCCCGGACGCGGATCGGTGGCGGATCGTCGCCGGTCACGCGGGACTGACACCTGATCCCCGAAATCCTCCGATGTGCCTTTCGGATGCCGGGCCGGACCAGCCCGAGGCCAGCTCGGGACCGGGCCGATGCCGGGCCGGGACAGGGCCGATGCCGGGCCGCGATGAGGGTGCCTGCGGCGACAGTTTCCTCCCAGCGTCCCTCTTGAGCCATGAGGGCTGTGGGTCATTGATCCTGTTGTGCATCCCATCCCACTGGTCCGGCACGGGCACCGGCCCGTGCGGTGGTGACCCATCCGGGTAACGGTTCGGTGGATACCGCGACCTCGAGCATGACCAGGAGCCCCTCGGTTTGACAGGTGACCAACTGTGCCTGATGTCCGGCCACCACCTGCTGGGCGACCGCGCAAGCCGGCCCTCCGGAGTCCGCCAACTCCCGGGCGGCCGCCAGCGCGGCGAGGTCCGCCACGCCCTGTGCGTGCGCCTGGGCGTGAGTAGCCCGGCCCAACGCACCGAGGGCCAGTGCCAGCAGCACAGCGGCGGCGATGATGCCCACGAACAGCACGGTCACCGACCCGCGGTCGGGAACAATTCGCCGACGCACTCTTCGCCGGCGGGCGGTGCGGTCACGGTTCATGGCTCATGCCCGGTTCCACCACGGCGGAGAACTCGGCGCTGATCTGCCACGTGCCCCACCACTGGCTGACCAGGGTCCGGGAGACGGCCACCTGCACCGTCTCGCCGGAGGGCTGGATGTGCACGTGCGCATCGGGGCCGGCGCGGTCTGCCGCGATCTGGTGCACCTGGGCGGTGCTGTGACCCAGAGCGGCGGCCCGGGCTCCGGCGCGGGCGGCGTCCGTGCAGCGCAATTGCGTGACGGACGCCGCCCCCAAGGTCACCACCAACATCAGCACCAGCACGACTGCCGGCAGGCACAACGCCAGTTCGGCCGTGACCGAGCCGCGTTGCCGGTGGTGGCGGACCATGGTTCAGCCCGAGACCGACAGCGCCTGTTGGATGATGCCGGTGAGAAAACCGCGAACCTCATCGGATCGCAGGATCACCAGCAACACCCCGGCGAACGCGGCCGCCGCCAAGGTAGCGATCGCGTACTCGGCCGTGGCCATTCCGGCGTCCACGGTGCGGCGCACAGTGGACCACCGGCGCCGGAGTTCCGCTCCAGCGCGTGAGACCTTCATGATCTACTCCTTTCTCGCCCACCCCGTCGATGGACGTGATCTGCCACTGTGCGGCAGGAGGAAGAGCCCGCGACGAACCCGAACGCTCGGGTGTGGACGCCGCAGCGCAACCCGTCAGCGGTGTGGATGGGCATCACTCGCGCGGGCGGTCGTCCGCCTGGCGGCGGTCCGGCAACCCGGGGGAGGCACCCGGGGGCGGGCGCCAGCAATCGTCCGGGCGCCGGAACAGTGATACCTCGGCCGGTCGCCGCCGTCGGCGCACCAACCCCGCACTGTCCCTCAGCGCGGCGACGCCTTCATCACGGCCACAGTGACCCGCCGGTGGACAGCAGCACCGGCGCCAGGCCGAGCAGCACGAACGCCGGCAGCCAGCACAAACCCATGGGCAGGACCAGCCGCACACCCAACCGGGCCGCCGCCTCCCGTGCCGCGGCGGCGCGCCGACGTCTGATGTCGTTGGCCGCGTGCCGCAGGAGGGCAGCCGGGGCAACGCCGTCATCCCAGGCCGGCTGCAGGACCCCGGCCAGGCGCCGCAGGTCCCCTTCCGCGTGCTCCCACGCCGCGTCCCAGTCCCCGCCCAACCGCAAGGTCGCTGCGACGCGGCTGAACTGGCGTCCCTGGGGCCCGGGAACCGCTGCCCCCATCGCCATGAGGGCGGTCGGGATCGACGCGCCGGCGTCGATCGCCGCGCGCAGCACATCGGCAAGGACGGCCACGTCGATCCGGTCCGGCCCCTGCCCGCGGTGCAAAATCCGGCGGCCGACCCACCGGCTGATCCGACCACCGCGGACCGGTGTCCCTCGGTGGGCCGTCCGGGCAGGTCCGGCGACGTCGGGCGGGGCGCCGTCCCTCATCGGCACCGCCTCGCCCGCCGGCAGGCCGGGTGGCCACGGGCTCGACCGGGGCGGCCCGGTCAGCGACCTGCGTGTACACACCCAGGGCAGGAACGCGGCCATGAACAGCACCGGTACCCACCACGGGCTGTTCATTCGGCGACCCGACTGATCACGCGCCCACCTGCTCGGCGCGGCGTACCAGTTTGCTGGCCCACAGATGCCCGGCGCCCATCAATACCGCCCCGATCACGAGCGATACCGTGCCCCAGCCGCCATCGAAGAGCACCTGCACCGGGTCGGCGCCCCACGCACTGCCCAGTACGAGTCCGGCGACGGGCAACCAGCCCAGTAACCGGGCGGTCGCACGGGGCGCAGCGACGGCCGAACGGCGCGCGGCGTGGGCCCTACCTGCCTCGGAGACTCCCTCCGCGCACGCCTCCAAGACCCCGGCGAGGGGGGTTCCCAACGTGTGCGCTATCTGGCAAGCCACCTCGGCACCCGCGACCTGATGCGACAGCACCAAGTGCTCCTGCCGTCCGCGGCGACGATCGGGCTCCCGCAACGCTCGTAACCCCACCGGCACCCCGTCAGCGGCGCCCGAACGGTGTGACGTTTCGGGCACGTCCCCCTGGGTTGGTAGCGCTTGCGACCACGCCGCGTCCACGGGCGCCCCGGCCTGCAACCGGGCGGCGACTTCAGTAAGTATCGCCCCCAGGTCCAGCGGCTCCGCGCGGCGCCACCTTGTCACCCGCCGCAGACCGCGCCTGTGCCTCCGCCCGTTCGGTGCCGTCCTATCCCTCCCCGGCCCGCGGGGGGTGCCGCGGCCCTGAGCCAACTGCTGCAGCGGCCGTCCCGGCAATGTCCACACCAGGGCAACCAGCATCGTCAGCACCGGGATGGCCGGCACCGACAGCACAACAGACCAACCCACGGTTCAGGTCCCGTCCAACCGGGCGGCAAGGTCGGGCCACGCGGGCCCGGGCTGGAGGGTGCCGCAAGGTCCGACGCTCATGGCCACCGGGCAGCGCATCGCCCCGTGGTCATCGAGGGTGAGGATCGCGATCTGGTCCAGGTAGCGCCGGCCACCTTGCCGGCGCAGATGAACGATGGCATCCAACGCACTGGCTGCTTGGACCGCCACCGCCGAAGGGTCCAGACCGGCCAGGGACCCGAGCGCCACCAGCCGTGCCGGCACATCGCCGGCGGCATTGGCGTGCACCGTTGCCCATCCGCCGTCGTGCCCGGTGTTCAACGCCCCGAGCACCTCCCGCACTTCCGCGCCGCGGCACTCCCCCAGCACCAACCGGTCCGGACGCATCCGCATCGCCGTGCGCACCAACTCTGCCAATCCCACGCCGCCGGCCCCCTGCACGTTCGGGCGGCGCACCTGCAGGTGCACCACGTGCGGATGATCGGGCATCAGTTCGACCGCCTCCTCGATACATACGATGCGTTCGTTGGGCGGCACCAGCGACAACATGGCGGCCAGCAGTGTGGTCTTGCCCGCGCCGGTGGCCCCGGACACCATGACGTTGGCCCGCACCTGAACCAGCTGCGCCATGATCTGCGCACCGGCCTCATCGACGAATCCGCTACTGCGCATCTCTTGCAACGACAGCACGCGACGGCGCGTGGTACGCAGAGAGATCACCGCGGCGCGGGTGGCCAGCGGCGACAGCACTGCGTGCACCCGGGTGCCATCGGGCAACCTGCCTTCGGCTACCGGAGCGGCGTCATCGAGTCGCTGCCCGGCGGCCGCCGCCAGACGGGTGGCCAGTTGCCGCACGTCGCCGAGCCCTTCCACCTGCACCGGCTGCAGCCCATCTCCGCGGTCCACCCACACCTCATCGGTCCCGTTCACCAGCACGTCGGTGACCTGCGGGTCCTCCAGGAGGGGTTGCAGCACACCCGCGCCGGTGACCGCGTGCCCGGCGGTGCGGGCCAGGTGCCACCGCTCGGCGTCGGATCGCAGTCCGGGCACGGAGCGAACGGCCGCTGCGACCCTGGGCCCGTCCGGAGCGGTGCCGGCACGAACCAACTCGGTGCGGATGTGGGCGAGCCGGTCCGGTTCGGCCGTGCCGCCGGGGCCGGCTGGATCGGGAGCAGTCGTCATGGCGTGGTGGTCGCCCCCGCCAGGCCCAGGTTTTCGGCCAAGGTGCGACCGGTGCGCATCAGTGGACCGTTGCCGTGATCACCGGGAGCCACTCCTCGTTCCATCGCTGCCGACAGGGACCGCTCCGGCCGCATCTGGACGGTCAGGGGCACGTCGCAGGCCTGGGCCACCTCCCGCGCGGTCAGGCCTCCCGGTGCCGGCCCGCGCACCACCAACCGCATCGCTGCGCTACCCAGTGCACGCCTGCTGCTTTGCACACCTGCGGCGGAGATGACATCGCACCCAGCCAGCATCACGACCTCATCGCACAACGCCGCCCATTGGTCCCAGCCGTGATGTCGGGCGATGTCCAACACCACCACGTCCAGGTCCGCCCACAACGCCTCCAGAACGGCGCCGCCACCGGGTGCGTGTACGCCTCCTCGCCAGTCGGCTGACAGCACGCGCACGTCCCGCCACGCGGGCAGCGCCGCGGTCAGTTCGCTGCTGTCGTAGTCCCCTGCCGGGGCGGTCAGGTCCGCCCACCGCACGCCGGGGACCTCCTCGATCCCCAGCAGCAAGTCCAACCCCGTCCCAACCGAGTCCAGGTCCACCAGCGCGGTGCGATGGTGATGGGCCGCGACGGCTCGGGCCAGTACCGCCGCCAGGCTGGAGGCACCGAGGCCGCCACGGGCACCGAGTACGCCCAGCACGTGTGCGCGGCGCACCTGCATCGCGGCGCGAATCCGCTGGACCAGTTCGTCGCCCTGCTCCGGCAGAATCAGCGGCACCTGGCGCACACCCTTTTCCGGCGCGGGGCTCGCGGTGCCGTCCTCTCGGGGACGCAGGCTCACCGCAATGGTGGCGCCTTCCCACCGCGGGTGGTCCGGCGCACGTTCGTCGAGCGCGTCCAGTAGCAACGCCGCAGATGGTGGCGCCGAGCCCGGCGGGCAGATCAATACTGCGACTTGGACCAGTTCGCAGATGGCCCGCACCTGCTCGATCAAGGAGGTGTCGGCTGATCGCAGCGCCACCGTCCGTGCGGCGTCGGTGGCGGTCCGCCCTGATGGGGGCTGGGAGGCCGGGCGCGCCCGAGCAGCATCCTGCCGGCGCACGCGAGGGGACGTCGTCCGCTTCCCGCGCCGGGCCCGGCCGGTACGTCCATGCCGGTGTTCACGTATCCCGTTTCTGGCCATGGCCGCTCCTTTCGATCGCCGGTTCGTCCCACTGTGCGTAACGCCCCGTGGCGGCCGACAGCGCCGGCGGGCCGGTTGTGGACGACCGTGCAACGCCGACGCCGGTGTGGACGAAGACTGAGGACCGCGCACGATGTGGATGAAGGTTCGGGCACGAAGGTTCGGGCACGAAGAAAGTTCGAACACCGTGTGCCGGTGAGAGCAGACCTGTCGATGCCCGCGAGGAGTAGCAGACGAGCCGGATAGGGGGTAGAAAGGAAGCACAACTTCACCGGGCAGTGAGAACCCACGCGCGATCAGTCCACGCATAGGACCGGGCGAACGGGCAAGTCCCGTAGCGACCCACGCTGAGTTGCACGCTTGCTACCTCACCAGCACGATGAAGTCGACGACGGCACCCGGACACCGGGCGCCGTCGTTGTGTGCGCACCGTTCGCCGTCGACGGGATCCGCACGCACCGGCGCGCCCGAACCGCGCAGACACGACCAGATCGCTACGGTGACTGCATCAGCATCCACCTGGAGGCACTGTGAGCACCGACCCGCGCCATGACCAAGCAGGTGACCGACCTGAGGACGCCGACCCTGCCGCACAGGACCGGGTCGCCCCGGCCGAGTCGCCGACCGACCCCGGCCGGGAGACCCCCGCCGCGGCCGGCCCGCTGCCAAACCCGCCGCAGGACGTACAGGACGCCCAACCCGCCCGTGACCTCGGCGCACGCTCGCCCGAGGACCACCGTCGTAGCACGGAGCCCCCGGCGGGCGACGCGGCCACGGTGGCCATGGACTCCGTGGGCTCCCCCGGACCGGCCCCGACCGCCAACGAGGGCGAGCCGACCGTAGTGGCAAGTTCGGTGGACCAGGGGGAACCGGTGGACGACGACGAGGCGTTGCGCGCCGAACGCGCCCGCCGCTTCGGTCAGTTCGGGCGTTCCCGGACCGACGACGAGGCCGAAGTGCGCACCACCGCACTGCCGGCCCCAGCCACCGACGAAGCAGAGATCACCGGTGCCACCACCACGTTGCCGGCGCCCACGACCGGCACTCCGACCGAAGCAGACCAGATCGATGAGTCCGACCCGTTCGAGGACTGGGACGAACCACCGCGCTCCCGGGCCCAGGCGCACTGGTGGGTGGTGCTCATCACCTTGGTGTTCATCCCGCCGGCTTGGTACCTGATCGCCGACGGCGGGGAGCGGTGGTTCAACGCCCGCGACGTCTCACCCGAGGCGATCCACGTGGGCGCGCTGGCGGAGATCGTCGGCGGGTTGGTGCTCCTTGCGGTGGTGCTGATCGCCGCTCGCTGGTCGTCGGTCGGCCCGATCATCGTCGGCTCGATCGCCACCTTGATCGGTGCGGCGTTCCTGGCGATACCGCAGATCGTGGAGGAATTCCTCCTCGATTACAGCCACATCTTCACCCAGTTGGGGCAGTTCGGGCAGAACGTGTACGACCATCTGCTCGCCGACGGCAACACCGGCCGGCTCCTGGCCTACGGCGTCGTGCTGATCTTCGTCGGCGTGGTCTCCCACGGCGCCAGGCGCCAGGGACGGCGGGAGGAGCGGCGGCGCGCCGCCGTCGAGGCGCTCTAAAGCCACCACTCTGAGCGCGTAGTGAGAGCCCGCCGCACGGAGCAACGCTTGGTGCCACCGGCGAGGGCTCGGTGGCTACCACCACTGCTCAGAGAGTTCTAGGGTGTGGTGTGGACAACACATCCCGGACGCTGCCTGGAGGACAGATGAACGAGGCGACTTCCCCCGCACTGGAGAACTTGCTGCAGGAGGACCGCACTTTCCCACCCGACGAGGCGTTACGGGCAAGCGCCAACGCCTCACCGGAGTTGTACGAGCAGGGCAAGACGGACATGCCCGGCTTCTGGGCTGAGCAGGCCCGCAAGTTCCTCACCTGGGACACCGAATTTACCGAGACCCTGGACTGGTCCGAGGCTCCCAAGGCCCGCTGGTTCGCCGACGGCAAGCTCAACGCCGCCTACAACGCGGTGGACCGGCACGTGGAGGCCGGACTCGGGGACCGGGTGGCGATCTACTTCGAAGGCGAACCGGGCGACTCCACAACCCTGACCTACGCCCAGTTGAAGGACGAGGTCAGCAAGGCGGCCAACGTGCTGGGCGACCTCGGAGTGAACACCGGGGATCGCGTGGCGATTTACATGCCGATGATCCCCGAAGCGGTGATCGCGATGCTCGCTTGCGCCCGCATCGGCGCTCCCCATTCGGTGGTGTTCGGCGGCTTCAGCGCCGACGCGTTGCGCTCCCGGGTCGATGACGCCGAAGCCAAGGTGGTCATTACCGCCGACGGCGGTTACCGCCGCGGCAAGCCGTCCTCCTTGAAGCCCGCGGTGGACGAGGCGTTGGCCAAGGACGGCGGCGCGCACAGCGTCACGAACGTGCTGGTGGTGCGACGCACCGGGCAGGACATCGACTGGACCGAGGGCCGGGACATCTGGTGGCACGAAGCGGTCGGTGCCGCCTCCACCGAGCACACCCCGGTGCCGGTGGACGCGGAGCACCCGCTGTTCATCTTGTACACCTCCGGTACCACCGGGAAGCCCAAGGGCATCCTGCACACCACCGGCGGGTACCTGACCCAGGTGGCCTTCACCCACCACCACGTGTTCGACCTGAAGGCCGACTCCGATGTGTACTGGTGCACCGCTGACATCGGTTGGGTGACCGGGCACTCCTACATCACCTACGGCCCGCTCACCAACGGCGCCACCCAGGTGCTCTACGAAGGCACCCCCGACACCCCGGATCGGGGACGTTGGTGGCAGGTGGTGGCCAAGTACGGCGTGACGATCTTCTACACCGCTCCCACCGCCATCCGCACCGTGATGAAGTGGGGGGAGGCCGTCCCCGCCGAGCACGACCTGTCCTCCCTGCGGATCCTGGGCAGCGTGGGTGAGCCGATCAACCCCGAGGCGTGGATCTGGTACCGCCGCGTGATCGGCGGCGACCGCACACCGGTGGTCGACACCTGGTGGCAGACGGAGACCGGAGCGATCATGATCTCCCCGCTGCCGGGGGTGACCGACCTCAAGCCCGGCGCCGCCCAGCACGCTCTGCCGGGCATCCAGGCGCAGGTGTGGGATGAGTCCGGCAAGGAAGTGGGCCCCGGCGGCGGTGGTTACCTGGTGATCAATGAGCCGTGGCCGGCGATGTTGCGCGGGATCTGGGGCGACGAGGAGCGCTACAAGGAGACCTACTGGTCCCAGTACGACGGGGTCTACTTCGCCGGTGACGGCGCCAAGTACGACGACGACGGCGACCTGTGGATCCTCGGCCGCGTCGATGACGTGATGAACGTGTCCGGACACCGCCTGTCCACCACCGAGATCGAGTCCGCCCTGGTCTCCCACGAGTGGGTCGCCGAGGCCGCGGTGGTCGGCGCCACCGACGAGACCACCGGCCAGGCCGTGGTGGCTTTCGTCATCCTGCGCGGTGACGTGGTGGAGCGCGCCGATGAGGAGGGCGAGGGCGAGGACGTGGTCAAGGTGCTGCGCGACCACGTGGCCCACGAGATCGGCCCGATCGCCAAACCCCGCTCGATCATGGTGGTACCCGAACTGCCCAAGACCCGCTCCGGCAAGATCATGCGCCGCCTGCTGCGG
>DATGSR010000149.1:0-4546 GCA_035302405.1 Beutenbergiaceae bacterium | reverse complement strand
CGGAACAGCGCTTCCCACGCCTCGGAGGCACTACGTATGGTCACGTCCCACCCATCCCCTCCTGCGCCGTCGGACAGCCGCTGCGGCCACTCCCGTCAGGCCGGTCACAGTCGACGATCATCTTGTCACGCACTGGCACCGCTCTCTCCACCCACTGATATATACGTTCGCATTTACTTTAACCAATCGGCAGGCTCCGACATTCCCGCACCCTGCTCCCGCGCCCCTCCCGCCCCGCGGCCACAGACAGGAATCCTCCCGCAGCGTGCACAGCGCCCCGCCCGCCGCGCGGCCACAGGAATCCTCCCGCAGTGTGCACAGCGCCCCGCCCGCCGCGCGGCCACAGGAATCCTCTCGCAGCGTGCACACAGGTAGCCTCGTCATCTATGCGTTATGTGGTGATTGGTGCCGGGGCCGTTGGCGGGACGATCGCGGGCCGGCTCGCGCGCCAAGGTGCCGACGTGGTTGCCGTGGCCCGCGGGGCGCATTTGCGCACCATGCAGCGCGAGGGGCTACGGCTGCGGACTCCGGATTTCGACGAGCGGGTCCGGGTGACTGCGGTCGGCGGCCCGCAAGAGATAGAACTGCGCAGCGACGACGTGCTCATCCTGGCGACCAAGACCCACCAGGCCGACGCCGCGCTCAGTGAGTGGGCGGACGTGCCCGTGCAGGACGCACGCGATGGTGCCACCGCGGCCGACTCGCTACCGATATTCACCGCGCTGAACGGGGTGGCCAGCGAGCGGATGGCGTTGCGCTACTTCGACCGGGTGTTCGGGGTGTGCCTGTGGCTGCCGACGGTGCACCTGGAGCCCGGTGAGGTGATCGCTCGGGGCACCCCCAACTCCGGCATCTTGCACCTGGCCCGCTACCCCTCGGTCGTGGCCGGCGAGGCTGACCGGGAGTTGCTCGACCGGGTGGCTGCCGACCTGCGCACCGCGGGGTTCGGGGTGGAGCGGCCGAGTGATGTGATGCCGTGGAAGTACCACAAGTTGATTTCCAACATCGAAAACGCCTTCCACGCGGTGCTCGGGCCGGAGGGCGGCGGCGAGGACCTAATCGAGGCGGCGCAGCATGAAGCGCGCGAGGTGTTGCACAAGGCGGGGATCGCTGTCACAGATGATGAACAGGAAGCCGCCGTTCGCCGTCGGGCATTCCGGGTCGGGGCCATCCCGGGCATACCGGCTGACCGGTTGGGCAGTTCCTCCTGGCAGTCGTTGGCGCGCGGCACCGGGTCGATCGAAACCGACTACCTGAACGGGGAGATCGCCCTGATCGCCCGAGAGCACGGATTGTCGGCGCCGTTGAACACGGCGATCGCCGCATACGCCCGGCAGGCCGCCCGCCACCAGCGACCGCCCGGGCACATCAGTGCCGCGGAGTTGGCTCGGGTGCTGCCCGGCTCGGCGGTCAGTTCACCGGGCCGGTCAGGTCCATGACCGTTGAAGACGGCGGGTAGCCGTTATTCCTGGCAGTCGTGCTCGTTATGCGGCCGAGTAAAGGCCGCGGCGATGCTCCCGGCGCGCTGGGGGCGAGTGCTGTCGCCGCCTTCAGCCGATCGCCACCATCAGCCGAGCGCGCGTGCCGCTGAGGACTACCGCGCGGAGTCAGCCAAATCCTTGAGGTAGCCGACGCGCTCGACCACCAGGTGCACCAGTTCGTCGTCCTCCCCCAGCCCGGCGCGCAGCGTGTTGAGCACACCGGTGACCGCCTCGGTGACCTCCGGAGCGGATGCTGCTTGCTGCGCGGGGCCGCTACCGGCGTCGTTCACCGGCGCCCCCCGGCCTTGCAGGTGCAGCACCCACCCGGCCAGCGTGGTCGCTGCGCCCACTGGCAGGCGCCCAGCCGCACGCTCGGCGAGCACCGTGGGGATCGTGCGGACGGGCAGTTTCTGGGACCCGTCGTGGGCGATCTGCGCCAACTGGTGGCGCACGCCGGTGTTGCCGTACCGGGCCAGCAGATCGGTGCGGTACTGGTTCACCTCAGCCGCGTCCAGGTCCAGGTGGCCCTGGGCCTCGTCCCAGAACGTATTCACCCATTCCAGGCAGCGGGCGTCGGCGATCGCTTCGTCGATGGTGGTGTGCCCCAGCAAGGGTGCGGTGTAGGCGAGCATCGAGTGGGACCCGTTCAGCAGCCACAACTTGCGCCGTTCATGGGGTGCGACGTCGTCGACCAATTGCACCCCGGCGTCCTGCCAGGCGGGCCGGCCGGCCGGGAACCGCCCGGCGACCACCCATTCGCTGAACGGTTCGGTGGGGACCGGGCTGACGTCGGTGTAGCCCTGGGCCGCGGCCACGGTCGCCACGTCCTCCTCAGTGGTGGCCGGGGTGATCCGGTCCACCATCGAGGTGGCGAAGTCCACGTTCGCCTCGATCCATTCCAGAGCCTCCGGTACGGCGACCCGGGCCAGGTCGGTGACGATCCGGGAAGTCACCGCCCCGTTGTCCGGCAGGTTGTCACACGACAGGATGGTGATCGGACCTGACCCGGCCAGTTGGCGCGCCCGAAGTCCGGCCAGCAACCGGCCCGGCAGGGTCTTGACCGGCTGGTCCGCCTGCAGTGCCGCGATGTCTGCGGTTACTTCCTCCCGGTCCAGGTCCAGGGCGCCGTCGGGGCCGCGCAGGTATCCGTGTTCGGTGACGGTCATGGTGACGATCGCCACCTCGGGACGAGCCAGGTAATCCAGGAACGCCTGATGTTCGTCGGCCGCGTGGACGGCCACGATCGAGGTGATCACCTCGAAGGAGTCCCCGCCGGAGTCCCGGGTGATCAAGGTGTACAACCCGTCCTGGGGGGCCAGGGCGCGGGCCATGTCCGGCCGGCGGCCGGTGAAGGAGGCGATGCCCCACTCCCCCGCATCGGGGGCGCGGTGGGTGTGCCAAGCCTGGTGGGCACGGTGGAAGTTGCCCAGGCCCAGGTGCACGATGCGCACCGGGGCGCTGGGGGCGTCGATCAGTTCGCGGCTCAGGTGCGGAGTTGGGGTGGTCATAGTTTGAAGATCCTTGTGGGGTTGTCGACCACCATCTCGGTGATGGCCTCCTGGGCTTCGTCCAGTCCGAGGCGGTGCTCGGCCACGAGTTGGGCGAGGTAACCGGCGTCCAGACGGCGGGACATATCGTGGCGGGCAGGGATGGAGCAGAACGCCCTGGTGTCGTCGATGAACCCGGATACGCGGGAGAACCCTGCCGTTTCGGTGACGGCGCTGCGGAACCGGCGGATCGCCTCGGGAGCATCGATGAACCACCAGGGCACCCCGATGTAGACCGAGGGATAGAACCCGGCCAGCGGCGCCAGTTCCCGCGAGTAGACGGTCTCATCGATGGTGAACAGCACCAGGTTGAGATTGGGGTGCGTGCCATAGGCCTGCAGCAACGGCCGCAGGGAGTCGGTGAACTCCATCGCCAGCGGGATATCGCAGCCCACGTCCGGGCCGTAGGTATTGAACGTCGGGGTGTGATGGTTGCGCCGAACACCGGGATGCAGCGTCATGACCAGCCCGTCGTCGCAAGACATCCGGGCCATCTCCGAGGTCATGTGCCAGCGGAAGTCGCGGGCGTCTTCGGCATTGACCGATCCGCTGCGGGCCGCGGCGTAGATGCGCTCCACCTCACCGGGCGGCAGGATCGCCGTCCCGGCGTCCAGGTGGCCGTGGTCGGAGGAGACCGCGCCGTGTTCCTTGAAGTACGCCCGCCGGTTCTCCAGCGCGGCGATGTAGCCGGCGAAGTCGCCGGTGTCGATGCCGCTGACCTCGGCGAGGTTGTCCACGCTGGTGTTCCACTCCGGTAGGGAGGGGTCCAGGTACTTGTCCGGACGGAACGTGGGGATCACCCGGCCGCTGAACGTGGAGTCCTGCGCGAGCGCGCGATGGGCGCTGAGGTCATCGCAGGGATCGTCGGTGGTGGCCAGCACCGAGATGTTGAAGGAGTCGAACAACGCCCGCGGCCGGAACTCCTCGGTGGCCAGTTTCGCGGCGATCTGGTCGTAGATCGCATCGGCGGTCTCGACGCTGGGCCGTTGGGTCACGCCGAAGATGCCGGCAAGTTCATCCTCGAGCCAGTACCGCACCGGTGTTCCCCGGTAGGCCGGCCAGTGTTCGCAAAAGATGCGGAACGCTTTGCGGGCGTCCGCCTCCGAAAGCGGACCGCGGCCCACGCCCAGGTCACGCAGCGACACGCCCCGCGCGTGCATGAGGCGGTTGATGTAGTGGTCCGGTGTGATCAGCAGTGACGTCGGATCGGTGAACGGTGTGTTCTCGCTGAGCCACTGTGGTGGAACGTGCCCGTGCGGGGAGATGATCGGCAACTTCTCCACGGTCTGGTACAACTCCCGGGCGAGTCGCCGGACGCCCGGATCGGGGGGAAACAGCCGGTCGGGATGCAGTTCCAGTGCAGGCGCAGTCATGCTTGCCATCGTGGTGTGCACCGCTAGGGATGGCAACCCGTTGCCATCACTTGCCGCGGCCAGGCCAACCGCCTACCGGTCCCGGGTTCGCGGCCAGGCCCGGTTCCTCCGGCCAACCCTCGTGCCCGGCCGCAGGAAGGGCCGT
>DATGSR010000148.1:0-5414 GCA_035302405.1 Beutenbergiaceae bacterium | reverse complement strand
AACACCACCGACTCGGCGGTGCGGATGACCCACTTGCCCACCGGCATCGTGGTGTCGATGCAGAACGAGAAGTCCCAGATCCAGAACCGTGCCGCGGCGCTGCGGGTGCTGCAGTCGCGCCTGCTGCTACTGCGCCAGCAGGAAGAGGACGCCACCAAGAAGGCCCTGGCCGGGGACGTCAAGGCCTCCTGGGGTGACCAGATGCGCTCCTACGTGATGCAGCCGTACCAGATGGTCAAAGACCTGCGCACCGATCACGAGCACGGCAACCCCTCCGCGGTGTTCGACGGCGACATCGACGGCTTCATCGACGCCGGTATCCGCTGGCGCGTCAATACCGAGGCAGCCGCAGCAAGCGCCTGAGTTTCGCGGGCTCTCTGCGCCCCTGACTGCTGAGCCCGATCAGAGTTTGGCTCCGTCGCCTGCCGATACCGCGAGGGTGCGGTTGGTGTGGCTCGGCCGCGCGCGTGCCGCCTCATGTCACCCTCGGCGGTCGCGGGCGCCCGTCCGGACTCATGTGCGGGGGGAACCGGCGGCCCGTCCACGGCGTGTCGTCAGCAGAACCGGGCGCCGACCTTCTTACAGTGCGAATGGCCAGGTATAACGCTTCCCCCAGTTCCCCATGCTGCCGAGACTGGCCAGGTTCATACACGTGATTCGTTTTCAGAAGGTCTCCAAGGTCTACGCCCGCGGCGCCAGACCTGCCTTGGACCGCATCGAGTTGGAGGTAGAGCGCGGGGAGTTCCTGTTCCTCGTCGGCGCCTCCGGTTCCGGTAAGTCCACCTTCCTGCGCTTGGTGCTCCGCGAGGAGCGGCCGACCAAAGGCAAGGTGTTCGTTGCCGGTAAGGATTTATCGACGATCTCCCAATGGAAGGTCCCCCACCTGCGCCGGGGGATCGGCACCGTGTTCCAGGACTTCCGGTTATTGGAAAACAAGACGGTGTACGAGAACGTGGCCCTGGCGCTGCAGGTGATCGGCAAACCCCGCCACCACGTGGCCTCCACGGTGCCCGAGACGCTGGAGATGGTGGGTCTGGCCGGTAAGGAGAAACGGTTCCCGCACGAACTGTCCGGCGGTGAGCAGCAGCGGGTAGCGATCGCGCGTGCGTTCGTGAACCGGCCCGGGATCTTGCTGGCCGATGAACCCACCGGGAACCTGGACCCCACCACCTCGGTGGGCATCATGCGCCTGCTGGATCGGATCAACCGCACCGGCACCACCATCGTGATGGCCACCCACGACGACGAGATCGTGGACCAGATGCGCAAACGCGTGGTGGAACTCGTGGACGGCCAAGCGGTGCGCGACCAGGCCCGCGGTGTATACGGAGCAGAACGATGAGAGTCCGGTTCGTCCTCGCCAACTGCTTCCAAGGGCTCCGCCGCAATCTGGCGATGGCCGTATCGGTGATGTTGGTGACCTTCGTGTCCCTGACGTTCGTTGGCGCCGCGGTGCTGGTGCAGATGCAGATCGCCAACATGAAGGACGACTGGTACGACGCCGTGGAGGTCTCGGTATTCCTGTGCCCGGACTCCTCCTCAGCCCCCACCTGCGCCTCCGGTGAGGTCACCGACGAGCAAGCCGCCGAGGTCCTCGAGGTGCTCGAGTCGGATTCACTGAGCGCATACGTGGACGAGGTCTACACCGAGACCAAGGAGGAGGCGCACGAGGCCTTCCAGGAGCAGTTCGGCGACCAGGACTGGGCCAGCCGCGTGACCGCTGAGCAGATGCAGATGTCCTACCGGGTCTCCCTGCACGATCCCGAGCAATACCAAGTGGTGGCCGATGAGGTCTCCGGCCGAACCGGGGTGGAGTCGGTGGTGGACCAGCGGGCGATCCTGGAGCCGTTGTTCCTGGTGCTCAACCGCGTGACCGCGCTGTCGGCCGGGTTGGCCGCGGTGATGACCCTGACGGCGGTGCTGCTGATCACCACCACCATCCGGCTGTCGGCGATGAGCCGGTCGAAGGAGACCTCGATCATGCGCCTGGTGGGCGCCTCGAACTTCTTCATCCAATTGCCGTTCATGCTCGAAGGTGCCATCGCTGCCCTGGCCGGGGCGGCGCTGGCGATCACCGGGCTGTGGTTCGGAGTGAACTACCTGGTCGAGGGGTGGTTGGCCGAGTCGTTCGTCTGGGTGAACTTCGTCGATACCGGCGATGTGTGGACCATCGCACCGTTGCTCATCGGGATCGGCATCCTGCTTGCCGCGATCAGTTCCCTGGTGAGCCTGAGCCGCTACACGAGGGTGTGACCGATGCAGAACCGCACCACCGCTTCCACTTCCGGAGTGTCGCCCGCGGCTTCGCGGGCGCGGCGCTTGTCCGCCCGGATGCTCTCCCTGGTGCTGGCCGCGGTGCTCGGGGCGCTCGCTTTCGCGGTGCCCGCCCACGCCGACCGGCTCTCGGAGTTGGAAGAGGAACGGGAGCAACTGGAGCAGCAGCGCCGACAGAATGAGCGGGAGCAGGAAGAGGTGGCTTCCGCACTGGAAGGCACCAACGCCGACCTGGCCGAGACGTATCTGGAGTTGGACTCCATCAACCGCCGCCTGCCGATCGCCGAGGCGGAGTTGGTGCAGGCCAACGAGGAGTTGGCCGCCGCGGAACGGCACCGTGACTCAGTCCAGGGCCGGTTGGAGGTCGCCCAGGCACAGCGGGAAGACCTGCGCGCGGAGATCGCCGAAGGTGAGGAGGAGATGGCCGGCACCCAGAGCGCGATGGGGGAGGTGGCTCGTTCCACCTACCGGGGCGGACCGGGTCTGAGCGCGATCACCGTGGTGCTCGATGCCTCCAGCCCCTCGGAGTTCGCGAACCAGTATTCGGCGATGAACTCCGCGATGCGTACCCAGAACCAGGCGCTGGCCGACCTGGAGAACCTCTCGGCGATCAATCGCAACCGGGAAGCACGGCTGGAGGCGGTGGAGGAACGCATCGAGGAGTTGCGGGTGGAGGCCGAAGAGGCGGTGGCTGCCGCCGACGCCGCCCAGCAGGAGGCCGAAGCGCTGGTCATCGAGATCGAGGAGCTCAAAGCCGAGCAGGAGGACCGGGCCGCGGAGTTGGAGGAACTGTCCGCCGACTATGAGGACCAGCAAGCCGAATTGGAATCGGCCAACGAGGAGTTGGCCAGCGAGATCGCTGAGATCGCCGAGCGGGAGAGCGCCGAACGTGAGCGGCAACGCGAAGCCGAACGACGGCGTCAGGAAGAGCTGCGTCGGCAGCAGCAACAGCAATCCAGTCGATCCTCGGGATCTTCCGGCGGTTCCTCCGGGTCATCGGGCAGTTCGGGGTCATCCTCCGGGTCATCCGGGGGCTCTTCCGGCGCGATGTTCATTCGGCCGGTGACCGGTACCTGGTACGTGACGTCGCCGTATGGCTATCGGATCTACCCCATCACCGGCGGCCGGTTCTTCCACCGCGGGGTGGACCTTCGCTCCCACTGTGGGGAGGCACAGCGGGCCACGGCCGCCGGCACGGTGATCGGGGTGCGCCCGGCTCGGGGCAACGGCACCCACGGCAACCAGGTGCTGATCAACCACGGGGTGATGGGCGGGAACTCCTACGTCACCGTGACCAACCACCTGTCCCGCTTCGCGGTCAGCCAGGGCCAACGCGTCTCCCAAGGACAGGTGATCGGGTACACCGGGGCCACGGGGATGGTCACCGGCTGCCACGTGCACTTCGAGATCTGGCGCAACGGATCCACCATCGACCCGATGACCATGCTGCGGTAGCCGGCGCCAGGGACTCAACCAAGTTGCAGTTCCTCGCCGAGCAGGATGGTCCTCGTGGGCGGGAGCCGGAACACCTCCGAACGGTTCGCCTGGTTGCGCTCCAGGGCGAGGAACAATATGCGCCGCCACTCCCGCAGCCGGTGCGTGTGCATCGGGTGAACTGTGAGCACTGACAAGAAGTAGAGCGCCTCGCTGAGGTCGACCCGGAGTTCTGGGGTGCGGTTCACGGCGAGGGCCAGGTTGCGGGGGACATCCTGGGAGTCGGTGAAACCAACAAGGATGGTCACGTGCACCACACCGTCGCGCCCGGATCCGATGGCGTCCACCAGGATCCGGTCTTCGGGCGGCACGTGCGGGTTGTGCACCGGGGCCAGCCGCACGATCAGCACATGTTCGTGCAGGATGCCGAATCTGCGCACGCACTCGCTCAACGCCAACGGGGTGGTGCGCGGATCGGGGTGCGGGAATACGGCCACTCCGGGGATCCTGCGCACCGTGCTGGGCAGCGAAGCGACGAAGGGGGCGAGCGGCCCCTCCATCGCCCGGCGCGCCGCTGTCATCCGCCGATAGCCGTCGCGCCAGGTGATCATCGTGACCAGCGCGAGCCCGGCGACCAGCAGCGTGATCCAGCCGCCGGCGAACACCTTCGCGGAGTTGGCGCCGAGCAACAACAGTTCCGGCACACCGATCAGAACGCCGTATAGGGCCAACTTCCACCATCGCCAGCCCCACACGGTCGCGGCGAACAACAGGAACAGGGCAGAGACCAACACGAGTGTTCCGGTCACCGCCAAACCGTAGGCACTGGCGAGCCGCGTGGAGGAGGAGAACAGCACCACCAGCGCCATGACGCTGCCGAACAGGGCCCAATTGATCGCCGGCAGGTAGATCTGCCCCTCGGAGGTGCGCGAGGTGTGCTTAAGCACCAGCCGAGGAAGCAGCCCCAGGCGGATCGCCTGATGGGTTGCGGAGAAGGCGCCGCTGATCACCGCTTGGGAGGCGATGATCGTGGCGGTGGTGGCCAGGATGACTAGCGGAATCTGTAACGCGGGCGGTGCGAGGTAGAAGAAGGGGTTGGCCACGGCCTCGGGTGTGGAGATCACCAGTGCTCCCTGCCCCAGGTACACCAGCGCCAGCGCCGGCATCGCGACGAGCAGCCAGGCCAACCGGACCGCGCGGGCGTGGAAGTGGCCCAGGTCGGCGTAGAGGGCTTCGGCGCCCGTCACCGTCAACACCACAGCGCCGAGCAGGATGAACGCCTGCAGCGGGTGCCGCAGGAGTAGTTCCAGGGCCCAGTGCGGGGACAGGCTGATGAGGATCTGGGGATGGTTGACGATCTGCGGCAACCCGAGCCCGGCCAAGGTGAGGAACCACACCGCCATCATCGGGCCGAAGGCCCGCGCGACCTTCCGGGTGCCGAAGGGCTGAACGGCGAACAGGGCGGCCAACACCACCGCGGCGAGCGGAACGACCACCCCGCCCAGGTCGGCGGAGACCACCGAAAGGCCCTCGACGGCGCTGAGGACCGAGATCGCCGGCGTGGTGACCGCATCGCCGAAGAACAAGGCGGCCCCGAGGATCCCGGCCGCCGTGGTCAGCACCAAGACGCGAGGACGTCGCAGATGATGCTGCAACAGCGCCAGGAGCGCGAGGATGCCACCTTGCCCGTCGTTGTCCGCCCGGGT
>DATGSR010000147.1:0-38471 GCA_035302405.1 Beutenbergiaceae bacterium | reverse complement strand
GATCAGGGGCCTCATCTAGTGGCGGGGGGAGGATTTGAACCTCCGACCTCCGGGTTATGAGCCCGGCGAGCTACCGAACTGCTCCACCCCGCGTCGGCCTATCCAGGTTACGACGCCATCGGCACGGGAAGCAAATCCATGCGAACGCTACAGCCGTGATATGAACCACGTCAGTGAGTTGGAACGGTTTAGCCCGTAAGGCGCACGAGGTACCAACGTGGCGACCCGCCGGCCCGCGGCTGCCGGCAAACGGCAGCCGCGGTTACCTGACGTTCTACTGCCCGTTGAGTTCCTCGTCGGCCTCCAGCGCCCGCTGCAGTGCGTCCTCCAGGCGTTCCTGGGCCTCGCCGTAGGCGGCCCAGTCGCCGCTGACGCGTGCCTCTTCGGAGTCCTGCATCGCCTGCTGGGCGTCCGCCAGAGCATTGTTCAACCGCGTCCGAGCGTCCCCAGCGTCCGGGTCCGTGCTGTCCGGGTCGGTTTCCGGCGGGTCAGTCTGTTCCGGGTCGGCCGGCTCGGTGGCTTCCGGATCCGCCGGTGTGGCGTCCGGGTCCACCTGCTCGGTGTCCGAATCCGCGTCCCCGGCGTCCAGGTCAAGTTCCTCGTCTGGAACCGGTTCCACGTCGGCGTCACCCGCCTCCGCCCCGGCGTCACCACCGAACACTTGGTCCAGCGCCTCATCCAAGGTGTAGGCGAAGCCCACCGAGTCACCGAAGCCCACCAGTACCCGCCGCAGCAGTGGGAACTGGGTGCCCGTCTCCGACTGGACGTACACCGGCTGCACGTACAACAGTCCGTCACCGACCGGCAGGGTGAGCAGGTTACCCGCGATCACTTGGGACCCGCCGGAGGAGAGGATGTTCAACTCGCGGGCCGCCGTGGTGTCGGAGTCGAAGTTGTTCTGCACCTGGCCGGGCCCAGGCACCGTGAGGTCACGCGGCAGTTCCAGCAGCCTGATCGTGCCGTAGTCCTCATGGACCACCCCGTCCTCACGCCCGGTCTCGGCGTTCACCGCCATGAACCCGGTCAGCACGTTGCGCTGATCGTCGTCGAGGATGAACGAGGACGTCAGGGAGAACGTGGCCTCCTCCTGGCCCGGCATCGCCAGGCTGAGGTAGTACGGCGGCTGCGCGAACTGCGGCTCGGCCGGGTCCTGCGGGATCCGCCAGAAGTCACCACCGGAGAAGAAGGTCCGGGCGTCGGTGACGTGGTACCGGTTCAACAACTCCCGCTGCACCTTGAACAGGTCCTCGGGGTAGCGCATGTGGCCCATCAGGTCACCGCTGATCTCCGAGATCGGGCGGATCATGTCGGGGAAGATCTCCATCCAGGTCTGCAGGATGGGATCGTTCTCGTCCCACGCATAGAGGGTGACCGACCCGTCGTAGGCGTTCACGACCGCCTTGACGGAGTTGCGGATGTAGTTGACCAGTTCGGGCATCTGCGCCTGGATCTGCTGCCCGTCGGGTGTGGTCAGCGCGTCGATCGTGGCGTCTTCCAGTTGCTGGCGCTCCGAGTAGGGGTAGTCCTCCGACGTGGTGTAGGCATCGACGATCCACACCACTTCCTTGACGCCGTCGCCATCGGTGTCCGCCACCGCTGGGTAGGTGCGGCCGTCAAGTGTCAGGAACGGTGCCACCTTGGACACCCGCTCGCGGGGGTCGCGGTGGTAGAGGATCTGGGACTCCTCGTTCACCCGGTCGGAGAAGATGATCTGCTCGCTACCGAACCGGGCAGCGTACAGCAGTTGCCGCCACAGGTTCCCGATCCAGGGCCCGCCGTCGCCGGTGTAGGTGGTGTTCACCTGTCCCTCGGGGGCATCGTCATCGGGGTAGTCCAACTCCCACGGCTCGGCATCCTCCGGGGCTCCCACGATGGAGTAGTCCGGGGAATTCTCCGAGAAGTAGACGCGCGGTTCGTACTCCCCGAGCGCGCCGACCGGCGGGATGCCGCCTTCGAAGAACTGGGGCCGCCCGTCGTCGGTGACCGTGGCGCCGTAGGCGGCCACCACCCCGAAGCCGTGGGTGAAGACGGTGTGGTCGTTGGTCCAGTTGCGCTGCTCCACGGCGGCGAGGTTGATGTCCCGCACCGCGATCACGGTGTCACGCAACTCCCCGTCCACTTCGTAGCGATCCACCGCGAGTTGGTCCGGGAAGGTGTAGTAGTGCCGGTTCTGCTGATCCTGGCGGAAGGTGGGAGAAACGATGTTGGGGTCCAATAGCCGGATCGATGCGGTGGACTCCGAGTCGTCGGCCAGCGCGCCGGCCACGCCTTCCAGTTCGGCCTCGTACCGCTGCGATTCCACGTTCTCCAAGCCGTAGGCAGCCAGCGTGGCGTCGATATTGCGTTGGATGAACGGGGCTTCGTTGTCCTGTTCGTTGGGGTTGACCACGACGGCTTGGGTGATGGCCGGGATCGCCACCCCGGCGACCAGCCCCGTCACCACCGCCAGCGCCAGACCCACCACGGGAAGCCGCCAGCGTCCCCGGGTGCCGAAGATGAAGATCAACGCCGCGACGAACACGCACGCGAACGCCAAGATCCACCGGGCCGGCAACACCGCGTTGATCTCGGTGTAGGTGGCGCCGTCGAACCGGTCACCGGGGGAGTTCAGCAACGTGTACCGGTCCAACCAGTAGTTCACCCCGACCAGCAGCACCACGATGCCGGCGAGGATGCTCAGTTGCAGGCGCGCGGGCTTCTCCGCCCGACGCTGGCCGGTGACCTGGATCCCGCCGTACAGGTAGTGCACGAACGCCGCGGCGGCGAGGCCGAAGATCGCGGTCCACATCACGAAAGAGATCGCGAACCGCAGCACCGGCAGGGTGAAGATGTAGAAGGACAGGTCCATGCCCCATTGCGGGTCCGCCTGTCCGAAGGGTTGGGCGTTGAACGCCTCCAGGAACGGCTGCCACTGGGTAGCCGTGGCGGAGGCCGCGAAGAAACCGATCACCACCGGGGCACCGATGAACGCCAGTTTCCGCAGCGGCTCGAACGCCTCGCGGTACCGTTCCAGGTCGCGTTGCTGCGGGGTGGTGGGCACGTACATCGGCCGGTGCTTGTACGCCAGGTGCAGGTTGAGCCAGACCACCCCGCCCATCAGGAGGAACCCGACGAGGAACAACCCGGCGCGGGTGGTCCACTGCGTCAACAGCACCTGGGAGTAGCCGAGTTGGTCGAACCACAACCACTCGGTCCAGAACCGGGACAACACCAGGAAGCCGATGATGACGGCGACCAGCACCCCGATCGTCGGCAGGAGCGGGCCACGACGCCCACGCGACGGTCGCGGCGAGGAAGCGGCCGGGCGGGATGAAGCAAAGGACACGAGCTCAACCTCAAGACGGTCAACGGTCAGGTGGGCAGTCGGGACCGAGCACACTTCACGGTGTTATCGGCGCCGCAACCAGTTTCCCATACATTCCCAGTGCTGGAACGATGGGTGTTGTGAGTGATGAGATCCGCACCCGAGCCCTTGCCGCTGCCGTCACCGAGTTGGAGCGGCACGCCGCCGCCGGGGGCTGGGACGGCCCGGTGGGCGTCTACGCGTTGGTGCGCACGCGCAGCGCCCTGGAGTCGAACCCGTCCGTCGCAACCGAACTGGGACCTGAGGTGGTGGCGGCCGCCGAGGAAGACCCGGAACATCTGACCTCGGTGGAACAAGACGGCCTACCCGAGGCGGCGAATCTGGAGGAGTTGCTGGCACAACTGGCCTGGCCGGACACAGTCGACGGCGCTGCGATCGTGGTGGAGCGGGTGGTGGTACCGCCCGAGGCGGAACAGGACATGCCCGAGGATCCGGACCGCGCGGTGGACTACCTGATGTCTCACCCCGACCGGCAGGACGTCCGGGTCGCGGCGGGGGTGCTGCGGACCGGGGAGTCCTGGTGCGCGTTGCGTTCCCGTGCCCACGACTCCGACGACGCGGTCGCCGGAGCGCCCGAGGCCGTGCCCGGGTTGGTACACGCGCTGAAGGCCACGTTCAACTGATCGTCGCCGCGCCCTCCGCTGCTAGGAGACTCGGCCGTGGCCGCGAATAGCGGCGTTCAGTCGACCTGAACTTCGTCCACGACCGCGGGACACTCGGGCAGGTCGCCGGTGTCCCCGTCCGCGATCGCCTCCACCGCCACCCGTGCCTGGGACAGGTGGTCGACCGCGACCACCTCCAGGCCGTCCGGGATGTTCTCGACCACCTCGGGACAGTTCGCCGTCGGTGCCAGGAAGTACTCGGCGCCGTCCTCCACCGCACCGATCATCTTCAGGTCGACCCCGCCGATGGGTCCCACCCGACCGTCCAGGCTGATGGTGCCGGTGCCGGCGATGTTGTTCCCGCCGGTCAAGTTTCCGGGTGTGAGCACATCGATGATGCCGAGGGCGAACATCACCCCGGCACTGGGACCGCCGACGTTCTCGATGGCGATCTCCACCTCGATCGGCATGTCGAAATCGGCTTGCAGGAAAATGCCCAGTTGGGTGTTACCCAGGCCGTCATCGGTGGTGATGATCGGCAACGGTTCTTCCTGCCCGTCGCGCTCCACCACGAGGGTGACCTCCTCACCGGCGGCGGTGGCTTGGAGTACCTCGGCCAGGTCGGCATAGGTGGTCACGTCTGTGACGTCTTCCGATCCGGTGCCCCGGATGCCCGTGATCAAGTCCCCTTCCTGCACCACACCCTCGGCGCCGGTCCCCGGGGCAGCGTCCACGATGTGCATCACCGCGGGAACCTCGTAGCCCAGTTCGGTCAGGGCGGCAACGGTGGCGTGCTCCTGGGAGGTGATCATTTGCTGTGCCGACAACTCGTCCCGCTCCTCCCGGGTCAGTGAGGGGTCGAAGGCCGCTTCCACCGGTTGGACCGCCTGTTCCCGGTCCCAGTACGCCAGGATCACATTGCCGGCCCGTACCGGGTACCCCGGCCCTCCTGCGGTGACGACCGTGGTCAGGCGTAACTCCCCCGCCGCCGGGTAGACCTGGCTGCCGGAGATCGTGATCAGCCGTAACTCCCCGTCCGCCCCCTCCACCGGTTCACCGACATCGCCGTCAGAAGACCCGGACCCGGGTGACGCGCCGGTCTCTGACGACTCGTCGTCGTCGGCCTGCTCCGGCTCGTGCCCGGCGAGCGTGTTGAATGTGGGACCGGGCCCCTGCACGGCATACGGCACCGGGAGCACCAACATGGTCGCCAACAGCGCGAAGGTGGCCAGGCCTGATACCAGCATGGTGACGAACCGCGCGGTCACCACCATCTTGCGGGGGCGCTCCTCGTGGTCGGCCGGCGCGCGACCCTCGTCGGCGTGAGGGAACAGATCGGTCATGGCCTCCATCTTCTCCCGGCAGGCACACCGGGCCAGCCACGTGCAGTGCGCCGAGAGCGAAAGGTGGCCGTGGCGGCTCCCGGATGGGGCCCGGCTGTGGTTACCGTGAACTATGACCGAAGACCCCTCCGGTGCCGACCAATGGCGGCGCATGCTGGAATCGATGCTCGGGCCGCAAGCCGCCGAAGAGGCGATGCGCGCGCTGGAGTCCAGCGGGATGGACCTGTCGCAGTTGAGCGGCATGCCCGGCGCCCCGGCTGATCCTGCGCAGTTCGCCGCCGCGATGGCTCAGATGCGGCAGATGCTCACGTCCGACGACGACGGCAACTCGGACTGGAAAATCGCCCACGACGTTGCTCGCCAGGTAGCACACATGGGCGGGGATCCGACGGTGACCGCCGCACAGGCCAACCGGGCCCGGCAAGCACTGGCGGCTGCTGACTTGTGGCTGGATGTGGCCACCGAGTTACCACCGTCGGGCGGGCCACAACGGGCGGTCTCCCGCGCCGAGTGGGTGGAACTGACGCTCCCGGTGTGGCGGCAGGTGGCCGATCCCATCGGGGTGTCGGTCGCCGAGGCGCTGGCCACCACGATGGGCACCGAGGGTGCGGGGCTGCCCGAGGGGGTGGACCCCGCGGTGGCGGGACTGCTCGGGGGTCTCGACATGGGTGCAATGGTGCGCCGATTGGGCCGACTGTCCTTCGCGATGCAGGTGGCTCAGGGAACGGGCACGCTCGCCCGAGAAGTGTTCGGCGCGACGGACACCGGGCTGCCGTTGCTCGATGAGCCCGGCACGCTGCTGGTGCCCGCGAATCTGGATGACTTCGCCGACGGCCTGGATGTACCAGCGGAGGAGGTCTGGCACTTCCTCGCAGTGCGTGAGGCCGCCCATGCCCGCCTGTTCACTCATGTGCCGTGGCTACGTTCGCAGTTGCTCACCGCGGTCGAACAGTACGCCCGTGGCATCGAGATCGATGTGGGCCACCTGGAGGAGGCCGTGCGGGACATCGATCCCACCGACATGGAACAGTTGCGCTCTGCGCTGGCGGGCGGCATTTTCGAACCCCAGCGCACCGAGAGCCAGGAGCGTGCGCTGGTGCGGTTGGAGACCATGCTCGCGCTGATCGAAGGCTGGGTGGAGGAAGTCACCGCGGCCGCCGTGGCCCCGCACCTACCGCACGCGGTCCCGCTGCGGGAGATGTTGCGCCGGCGCCGTGCGGCCGGAGGTCCTGCGGAGGACACGTTCCGCACCTTGGTGGGCCTGGAACTGCGTCCGCGGCGGGCCCGGGACGCGGCGTTGTTGTGGGCGGTGGTGGGTCGCGAACGCGGTATCAGCGAGCGCGATGGGTTGTGGTCCCACCCGGACGTGTTCCCCACCGCTGAGGATCTGGACGACCCGGGCTCGTTCCTGAGTCGGCGCGATGCGGCGGTGGCACAGGACGCGGACGTGGACGACGCGCTCTCGCGGATGCTCGCCGGAGAACTCGACTATTCCGAGGGCGCCCGCGAGCACGACCGCCGGGCGGCTGAGCGGCAGGCCGGTGCTGATGCGGCGGAGTTGGGATCCGAGCCGCCTGCGACCGACGGCGACGCGCTCGGTAATCACCCCGGCGAGAGCCGTGCGGACGTGGGCCCGGAAGGCGGCGACGGCGAGCGGGAAGATCCCGGCGGAACCGAAGAAGCCGCGGACGGCCCCGGCGGGCCCGACGACACCGCGGACGGCCCCGGCGGGTCAGACGACACCGCGGAAAGCCCCGGCGGGCCCGACGACGATCGCCGCGACCCGGGATCCGGGCAGACCGAATAGCGAGGCGGACCGGGGAGCCGGGCAATCGTTGCCGGCGGTCCGAGCATGCGGCCAGGCCGGATAGCGGCCTGAGGGCTGCCCCAGGATCCGCACCCAACTGTCTATCCACAGGATCCATCCACAGATCCGGTAGCCGGCGCCCGCTGATCGCTTCCGATATGCGAGCCTCCTGAAACCGACGCAGGAGGGAGCCGCAATGTGGATACGACCGGGATTCCAGGTGTACTGGCGCGGTCCAGGCGAAACGCAGATCGGCTTGGATCCACGTAGCGGCATGGTGCTGAACGGGTTGAGCCCCGCTGAGCAACGGCTGTTGGATCGACTGCCGCACTGCTTCGACGTCGCCGAGGTGCGCCTGCACGGGCGCGAGCTGGGCCTGGCGGAGCGGGCCGTCGACGCGCTGCTGGGCCGGCTACGCCAACGAGGCTATGTGTTGGACGGGGAGCCACCAGCGTTGCATCCCACGCTGCAGACCGACCCCGATGAGGCCTACTGGTACCGGGCCGGACTGGCTGGACACGAGCGTGCTGCTGATCGAGCGGAGGCGACGGTGGGCATCCGCGGGTTGAATGCCCTCGCGCTGCGCCTGGGGTGCGCGCTCGTGGATGCAGGTGTGGGCATGCTGGGCATCACCGATGGCACACGGGTGCGGCGCACGGATGTGGGCGCAGGCCTGTACCGATCCAGCGATATCGGCAAGCCCCGCCAAGACGCCGCCCTCTCCGTGCTGCGCTCAGTGCAGCCCAAGGCGCGGGTCGTGCCCCGAGTAACCAAGCACGCCGATGTGGTGGTGTTGCTGCAGTCCGGTGTCGCCGACCCCGTCGCCTACCGCGACCTGGTCCGTCATGACGTGTGCCACTTGCCGGTCGTGGTGCGGGACCTGGATGTGATGATCGGCCCCTTGGTACGACCTGGAATCGGGCCGTGCCTACGCTGCCTGGATCTGCATCGGTGCGAGGAGGACCCTCGGTGGCCGGCAGTGGCCGCACAGGCCGCGACGAAGGACGCTCCGGCACCGGAAACCTCGCTGGCCTGGCTGGGTGCCGCGCTCACCGCGCACCAGATCCTGGCGCTGATCGACGGTCGAGGGGTCGAGACGGACGGCAGTTCCCTCCACATCACCGCCTGGGGCGCGGTTCCGGTGCGACGGGTTTGGGAGCCACACCCGCAGTGTGGCTGCACGCCGGTCGCGCTGAGTGCCGAAGCAAGTTGACGACGACGTACGACGATTCAGCACCGGCAGGTCACCGTCGTCGTGTTATGGCTCAAATGTTCGTTGGCGCCACTCTTAGGGGCCGAGCGCCTTCACCGCCCCCGGGCCGAAGACGATTGAGTCGAAGTGCCGCGGAAAGGGCGACGTTCCGGGCAAAGTCGTAGTGCCGGGCAAAAGGCGAAGTGCCGGGCGAAGCCGCGGAAACGCGGCGGCCCGGGCGACATGCATGTCGCCCGGGCCGATGACGCCCCGTACGCAGTTCTGGCTGTCCGCGCTCGGGTGTGGGTGTACTGGTCACAGTTGCCGTGGCTGGTTCAAGAGCCGTCGCAGCTCCAGGTCCTGCTGGGCTGCGACCTCACGGGCCGTGCGGTACCTGAGCATCGCACGGGTACGTTCGGCTGCCGATGACAGGGCAGCACGGTCCCGGTGGCGCAACGGTGTCGACCGGTGCGCCCATCGGACGAGTGTGAGGCCGGTAGACAGCGCGAGCCGGCGGGGTAATGGGTACAACTGACCGGCGGTCATGGGTGCTCCTCATGGCGGTGTGAAATGAAGTCTGGGTCTTGGATGTGGGCACCTTCCGCGCGCACGACGGGGTGCGGACAGGAGGGGCGCGATCGCCCCACCGCCTAGACACGGCGGTTCAGCGCTTGGAAAGCGCCTTGGGGCGCCGCGCGTGGGTCTCATCCGAGTCATTCCTCGGGTGCGGCACCCACGCGCGTTGGCGGATTCATCAGCCGGATGCAGCCACCGGTTGCGGGCAATAGCGCCGCCTGGGCGAGGCCCCGATCCAGCGCGCTTGATCCCCTAGGTGTGGGGTCCCCCGGTTCAGGCCGCTGGAGTTGGCCGATGGCGGGCCGGCGCGGATGCATCATCCTTACGCGGCCTGCCCCGTCCCCGCTTCCGGGCCACAATGACTCCGTCCACGAAGACTTCACCGCCCCATACACCCCAAGGCTCACGCCGCGCGACCGCACCATCCAGGCATTCCTGTTTGATCGGGCATGAACCGCATAGTGCTTTGGCCTGCTCAACCTCTGCGGTGCGCTCGGCGAACCACAGGTCGGCAGTGTCCAGGTCCTGGCACGGGAGGGCGATGTCGGTGTCGACCGGTAATGGAAGTGGGTCCAGCGGCCAACTGACTGACGATCCTGACGTGTGGTCGAGAATCGAGGTGTACTGCACGGGATGCTCCTGAGGCATTTGGGGGTGGTATGCCGGGCCGCTCGACCGCTCCGTTTACGGAGACAAAAATGGCCGCGGACCCTGTGGGACCCCGCGGCCGGATGCTAATCCACGTGGACTAACTCAGAACCGCAGAGCCGTTGGCGGGGGCGCCGAAGGGACGAAAGCCGGAGGCCCGGTTCATATCAAGATCCAGGGCGGCGATATCGGTGCCGGTGACGCGATAGGCGGCACCGATATTCTGGGTGCCGCGTAGGCGCGTGGACGGGATCGCTTTCCCGTACCGGATATCGCCGTGACTGGCGATCAACATTGTGGTCTTCATCGGTGCTCACCTCCTTCGAGCGTCAGGAACCGCTGATTGCTGGCTAGGCACGGTTCGGTCGGTCAGGAACGGGTTCCACAGTAGAGCGGTTCCGCGAGGAGGCCAACTCTTTTTCCAAACTTTCTTACACCTGTCATTTTCGCCGCCGCTCTCGATGTGGAAATCCGGATACTCCGAAGGCTAGGTAACCCAAACGCGGAACGGTACTTGTCGATGTCCTCACCGTGGCGTGACATCTGTCCTTCCGCTCGTGACCGCAAACGGTGCGGCGGAATCGCATGGTCGTCGCGCCTGGTTAATCAGGCCGCGGGCGAATCAGCGCGCGGCGAACCAGGGTGCGGCGAACCAGGGCCGGGGCGAATCAGGCGCGGGTCGAATCAGGTGCGGGTCGAATCAGGCCGCAGGAGGTTGTTCCCCACGGATGAGTGCCAGCACGCTGGGGCCGTAGGCCTCGAGTTTCGTCGGGCCGATCCCCCGTAGGAGCGCCAGTTGCCGCAGGTCCTTCGGTTGGGCAGCCGCGATCGCCACCAGCGTCGAATCGTGCAGGATCGTGAACGCCGGCTTATCGGTCTCGGTGGCTACCTGGGCGCGCCACTGGCGCAACCGTTCGAAGAGTTCCGGATCCGCCTCAGCGGCAGCCACCTGCTCGGCCACGTCCTGGCGTCGCCCCGCGCGCGACCGCCGGTGCTTGGCACGCGCGGGTTCAGGACCGTCGACCGCCGGCCAGATCCCGTCCAGGAACCGGGATGGTTTTCTCCCCGCTCGCCCGCCGGCGGTGCGGGCGCGGGCAAAGGACAGTTGCAGATGCTCCCGGGCCCGGGTGATCCCCACGTACAACAGCCGCCGCTCCTCGTTGATCGCCTCTTGCCCCTCGGCCAGGGAGATCGGCATCAGCCCCTCGGACATACCGACCAGGAACACCGCGTCCCACTCCAGCCCCTTGGCGGCGTGCAGGGAGGCCAACGTAACCCCCTCCACTGTCGGGGCATGCTGGGCGGCGGCCCGCTCGGCGAGTTCGGCGATGTACCCGGCCATATCGGCCCCTCTGGTGCGTGCCAAGTCGTCTGCCAATGTCACCAGAGAATTCAGCGATTCCCACTTCTCCCGCACCGCACCCCGTACCGACGGCGGCTGCGGGCTCCATCCCGCACTGGTGAGGACATCGCGCACCAATTCGGGCATCGCTGCATCACCGGGAGCCCGCGCGGCCCCGCGCAGCAACACGATCGCCTCACGCACCTCCGCGCGGGCGAAGAACCGTTCCCCGCCCTGGACCAGGTAACCGATACCCGCCTGGCTCAGGGCCTGCTCGTATGCCGGAGCCTGCGCGTTGGTGCGATACAGGATCGCGATCTCACTGGCCTTCACACCGCGTTGGACGAGCGCTGCGATCCGCGCCGCTACGCCACTTGCCTCGGCGTCGTCGTCGGCGTACGCCTCGAATCGCACCGCCGGACCACTCGGGCGCTGGGCGACGAGTTCGACGGCGGCGCTGGACCTGGCCTTGCCCGCCCGAGCCAGCACGTTGTTGGCCAGGGAAACCACCTGCGGAGTGGAGCGGTAGTCGCGGTTGAGAGTGATGACCTTCGCGCCGGGATAGCGGCGGGCGAAGTCGGTCAGGTACTTCGGGGTTGCACCGGTGAAGGAGTAGATCGTCTGGGACACATCCCCGACGACGCACAATTCGGTGCGCTCCCCCACCCAAAGGTCCAGCAGACGCTGCTGTAGTGGTGAGACGTCCTGGTACTCATCGACGATGAAGTGGCGGTACTGCCGGCGCACCGTCGCGGCGACCTCCGGTTGTTCGGCCAGGATCCCCACGGTCAGCAGCAGGACGTCCTCGAAGTCGATCACGCCCCGTTCGGTCTTGACCTGTTCGTAGATGCTGAGGAGCCGGGCCACGGTGGTCGGGTCTTGACCGGCGACGTCGGTGCGTCCCTGGGTGGCCGCGGTCCGCGGGTAATCCTCGGGGGTGACCATGGTGACCTTGGCCCACTCCACTTCACCCGCCAGATCCCGGATCGCCAAGCGGTCCACCTCGAGGCCGAGCCTGCCAGCAGCCTCGCCGATCAGCGAGGCCTTGTGCTCGGCGATACGCGGGACGGACCCGCCGATAGCCTGCGGCCAGAAATAGGACAACTGCCGAAGCGCGGCGGCGTGGAAGGTGCGCGCTTGCACCCCGGCCACACCCAGGTCACGAAGCCGTGAGCGCATCTCTCCCGCGGCGCGGGCGGTGAACGTCACGGCAAGCACCGCGGTGGGGTTGTAGGTGTTGGTCAAAACGCCGTGGGCGATGCGGTAGGTCACGGCCCGCGTCTTGCCTGTGCCCGCACCCGCCAGCACGCAAACAGGACCGGTCAGGTTCTCGGCAACCTCGCGCTGATCGGGATCGAGGGCCTCCAGGAGGGACTCGACATTGGTGTGGGTGCTCATCACAAGCGATTGTCCCAGGCGGCGCCCACACGGCGGGCCCCGCTGTGGATAGGCCTCGCTGCGGATAGCCCGGGTCAACCTGGGTGCGAACGACGGCGGCACGGCAGGGACGAGTGCGGGTGAGTTGCAGCGGTGCCCGCCGGCGCGCAGTGGCCGGTTCGGCGCGGATATCGGCACCCCGTCACCGGATCGGGTGAGCGCCCAGGTGAATACTCCGGCGTCGGTCCGCCGTCGGCGAGGTGCCCAAGCCCACGTCGATGGTCGATCGTCCCCGGGTAGCCTGACGGTGTACTTGAAGCGATTGTCGGTCCGAAACCGATAGTCGTACTGGAACTAGTCGCATTACTGACGAGGTTTGGAGCGCTATCTGTGAGCACCACGACACCACCGGAAGCCGGCAGCGTCACGATGTTCAGCACCACCTGGTGCGGTTACTGCCGTCGCCTGAAGTCCCAGATGGACCGCGAGGGCGTGCCCTACACCGAGGTCAACATCGAGACCGATGAGGAGGCGGCAGCATTCGTGCAGAAGGCCAACGACGGCAATCAGACAGTACCCACGCTGCTGTTCCCGGACGGCTCGACGGCCACCAACCCCTCCCTGGCAGAGGTCAAGGAGCGGATCGCGTCCTGACTGGACGCGCGCGTTGAACTCCCTGCTGCGGCGGCGGGAGGCCCGCGGGTGCGGGAGTGGTGCGCCGGGAGGACCAACGAGTGCTGACGGCGCTCGGCTCAATGTCGACCGAGTTGCTGGGTGACGTGGCTCAGGGCAGGTTGTAGCGCATCAGCACCCGCGGGAAGCCACTGAGCACCGAGGTGGTGTCGGCGGCTTTGATGAAACCGGCACGCTCGAAGGTCTGCCGAACCCCGACGTAGGCCATGGTGAGGTCGACCTTCTCCCCACGGTTATCCACCGGATAGGCCTCCACCGCCGGTGCGCCGTGGTCACGGGCGAACCCGACCGCGCCGGCGATCAGGTCGCGGGTGATCCCCTGGCGCCGGTACCCGGGCCGGACCCGCAGGCACCACAAGGACCACACCGGAAGGTCGTCCAGCCACGGAATGGTGCGGCTCCGCGAGAATGTCGTGTTCGTGCGCGGCTGCACCGCCGCCCAGCCCACCACATCCCTGCCGCGGTAGGCGAGGACGCCCGGTGGCGGATCGGTCGAGTAGATCTCCCGCGCCAGGGCGCTGCGCTCGGGCCCGCGCAAGTCCCGCTGCTCCTTGGTGAGGCCCCGATAGCTCAGGCACCAGCAGACGGTCGCGTCAGGCCTTTTCGGCCCGAGCATGATGGCAAGGTCCTCCAGGGACGTGGCGGGACGAACCTGGATGACGGGTTCCTTGGCCGCGCTGGCACCTCTACGCGAGTCCGCGCTGCGGTTCGCCATGGAGCGATGGTCCCATCACCGCTTGTAGCAGGCCACCGCAATATGCTCGTCCCGCGCTGCCGATTCGACCGGCGAACACTCCTTCCTGGCTACGGTCGGACCCCGTCGGCCCGGTCAGATCACCGATCGAACTCGGGCGGCTCCGGTAGCGGCCCGCCGTACCACTTGGCGATCAGGTGGTGGGCGATAGAGGTGGCGCGGGGCAGCACCATGTCCCCACTGGTCACTGCCCGAGTGAGTTCTTCACGGGTGAGGAACATCGCCGCAGTGACCTCCACTCCGTCGGGCTCTACCTCGGTAGTTCGCGCCACACCGGTGCACCCGACCATCAGGGAGGCGGGGAACGGCCACGGCTGGGAGGCCTGGTAGGTCACCTCCCCCACCTGCACGGCGGTCTCCTCCTCCACTTCGCGCCGCACCGCGTTCTCCAGGGACTCCCCCGGTTCGACGAACCCGGCGGGCACGGAGTAGCGCCGCTGCGGCCAGGTTGCGGCGCGGGCGAGAAGCAACCGGTCATCGTCGTCGGTGATCGCCATGATCACCGCGGGGTCGGTGCGCGGGAAGTGATGGGAGCCATCGACCGGGCACCGGCGCACCCATCCGGCTTCGATCACCTCAGTGGCCGCGCCGCAACGGGGGCAATGCCGGTGGGTGCTGTGCCAGTTCGCGATTGCTACGGCCTGCGTCGCCAGACCCGCGTCCCGGGGTGACAGGTGCCATCCCACGTCACGTAGGTGGGAGCGGCGGTTGGCCGGTGTGCCCTGCGGATCATCGATCTGCCGGGAGACCTCATCGGCCCAATCGGCCACGCCCGTTGACTCGGGATGGATCTGCGCGATGTAGGCATAATCCTCGTCGCGACCCAGGTAGATCACCAGATCCTCAGGGGTGACCGGGGTGGTCGGAACCGGCCGGTAGGCGGCCGGTACGTGTTCCGTGGAGGCGGCGGTGGTTCCGTCGGGCGGTCCGGCCGGCGCGGTGAGGACCAGCGAATCCCCTGCGGTGAGCACGTCACCGCCGATGAGGTGGAGGATCCGGGTGGTGTGCCGCTGAAGCAGCGTCGCGAGGAGGTTCTCATCAACGCGGCGGTGGCCATCACGGTCCACGGTCGATCGGGATAGGGGCAGGTCATCTGAGCGCACCAGTCCACGGTAGACCGGACCGTGGGAACGCACCGCCGCGGGCGCCCGCCAGCCCCGAGCGGGGACACACCGCGGCCGGCACCCTGCCGCACAACCGCTGTGGGCATACCTTGGGAGCGTGTCCACCTCAACACGCTCACCGCTGGCTTTGGCAGCGCTGGCCACGGTCGCGATCCCGGGCTTGGATGTGGTGGCAGCCCGACCGGCGCGGCACCCGAACGCAGATTTCGACGTGGCCTCATTGCTGGACTCCACTGGGCGGCGATGGACGGTCCGTGCACCCCGCAGCACCGTGGCCGGAGCCGCCTTGGAGGCCGAGGTCGACCTCCTTCAGGCGCTTGCCGGCGCGGTGGATGACGAACTGCTGCCTTTCGAGGTGCCGCGCCCGGCCGGTTTCGCCGCATTGCCCGAAGGCGGACGAGCGTTGACGTACCGCGAATTGCGCGGCGCACCGTTGAACGTGGAAACAATGAGTGAACACCTGGCACGGCGCGTGGGCCGGGCGGTCGCACACATCCATGATCTGGACACGGCCCTGGTCGCCGACGCCGGCCTACCGGTGTATGACGCCGAGTCCTACCGCCGCCGACGCCTCGCCGAACTCGACGAGGCGGCTCGTACCGGTCATGTGCCCGCGCCGCTGCTGCGCCGCTGGGAGGAAGCACTGGAGGATGTGCGCCTGTGGCGGTTCAACGCCACTGCCGTGCACGGCGATCTTGCCGGTGAACACTTGCTAGTCGCCGACGACGAAGTGTGCGCGGTATCGGATTGGGCCGAGGCCAGAGTCGCCGATCCGGCCGATGACATGTCCTGGCTACTGGCCGCGGCGCCGCCGGATGCCGGCGACATCATCCTGGCGGAGTACACCGAACGCCGGCCGGGACGGGTAGACGATTTCCTTCCCGCTCGCACACTGCTCGCCAGTGAACTGGCCCTCCCCCGCTGGTTGATGCACGGGGTGCGCACCCGGGACAACAGCGTGATCGATGACGCGATCCAGATGTTGCAGGACCTGGAAGCCGCGGTCGCCGACGCCGCGCCGATCGCCCACAGTCCGACCACGACCGGCGACTGGACCACTGGCCCGGTGCCGATGTACCCCTCGTATCTGGCTGAGGAGGAGCAGCCCGGCGGGGACGATCGGGAATGGACCGCGGGCACCGCAGATGGTGTCAGCGAGGCTTACCCAGGCGCGGATTCCGACGGAGCACACCCGAGCGCAAGTTCCGACGGGGCGCACCCGGGCGCTACTTTCGAGCATCCTGGCCCCCGTTATCACCCCGGCACGCACCCGGTTGCGGCCGGCGCGAGCGCCGATGCGGACCCACCCGAGCGCGAGCACCGCGCCGATGAGGACGCTGGCCAGAATTCTGGCCGGGCCGTCCTGCCCGACCAATCGGCGACCGCGGAGTTCGCCCCGCCCGACCTGCTCGAACCGGACTACGGCCGTGCCGATCCCGACCGGGGCGATGACTCACCGACCACGCAACTGCCCTCAGCGTAGGTGCGTGTCGCTCAGCGCAGGTGGGCGGGTTCTCGGCGTAGGTGCGTGTCGCCTCGCGCAGGTGAGCGGGTCCCGAGTCTAGGTGCGGGATACCAGCGCATCGGGCGGGAACTGCCATCGGCTCGCGGTGTGTCCTCCCGCGCTCAGAGCTATGGAGGCCTCCGCTCAGAACGTCACCGCGGCCGGCTTCAGCAGTGCCTGCAGTTCCTCCTCGGTGAAGTCCTTCGCGCTCACAGTGCGGTTCTGTGCCACGTAGTGCAATGAGGCCTGGACGGTGTTGACCGGCACCCTGTGGAGGCGGGCCCATGCCAGCCGGTACAAACCCAATTGGACTTGCGCCGCCTCCTGCGCCTCTGGATTGGCGGGCGGATCACCGGTTTTCCAATCCACAACGTGTACACCGCCGTCCGTGGCGAACACGGCATCGATACGGCAACGGATCGCCACCTCGCCGATGAGGGTCTCGATGTCCACCTCAATCGCCACCGGTGCGCGCATGGCCCATTCGGAGGCCAGGAACGCTTCCTGAAGGGCCACCAGGTCCTGGTCGGGCGCGTCGTCGTCCGCCCCGGGTAATGTCTCCCAGTCCAACAGCGTGCGGGCACCGAAGTACTGTTCCACCCACGTGTGGAATGCGGTGCCACGGCGGGCCGCGGTGCTGGGGCGCCGTGGCACGGGCCGGCGACGATCACGCCAAAATGTTCCAGGATCGCGGGCAAGTTCCACCATCGCCGATGCGGAGAGGTGGTCCGGCATCGGTGCCTGGGGTCGGGACGTGAGACTCCGCTCGGCCAGCAACAATTCCGCGTCCGTCCACCAGTGGGCTGCCTGCGGTGTGGAGATGACAGCCTCGGCACCAGTTTCTGCAGCGACGGGCGTGGTTTCCGCAGGCCACAGTCGCTCCCATACCTCTGCGGCCTGCCGGGCCGGGCGCGGCCAAGAGGCCACTTGGTCCATGGCGGTGCGGGGGTTCTCCTGATGCGCGCTCGCGGCCGGCCACCCTGGGCCGGTATCCGCAAGTTCCTCTCGCAGCAACGCTTGCACGAAGATCGAGGGCGTGGAGACGGTCTTTCGGGTGCCCCAGAAGGACCCGGTCAGGATCAGCGTGTGCCGAGCACGGGTCATCGCCACGTACGCCAAGCGACGTTCCTCATCGACGAGACGGTCCCCCTCGGCCTGACAGAATTCCTTGCGCGCCTCGCGCACTTCCTCCACCGTGGTGGCACCGTCAGCGATCAGTTGGGGCAGCCAGTCGTGGTCACCGCGCATGCTGTAGGGCAGCGCGCGCACGTTGGTGAGCCATCCCGGGTTGGAGTACACCCCCTCGTTGTTCGGCGCGAGCGTGGGAAAGTCCCGGGTGTTCATTCCGGCCACCACCACGGTGTCCCATTCCAGACCTTTGGCAGCATGGACGGTCATGATCTGGATGGCGGTGGGGTCTGGTTCGGCCACCATCAGGTCCAGGCCGCGTTCCTCCTCCTCGACCGCGTCCAGGTAGGACAGGAACGCTCCGAGCGTGGGCTCCTCCGATCCGCCGGAGAACTGCGCGGCCGCGTGAGTGAACGCGTCGAGGTTACGCCGGGCGTGGGCGACCGAACCCGGAACGTGGGCGAGTACTTCGATGTCCAGTTGCAGGATCTGTTCGGTGGCGGTGACTAGTTCGGCCATGTCCAGGTAGGTCAGCGTCCGGACCTGCCGGATCCGCCCGGCCATTCGTTCCAGACGGTGCCGCCCGGAGTCGCTCAGTCGCCGGCCCTGCGGATCCCTCCAGGAGGCGGGCGGTAGGTGATCGACCGCCTCGACGAGGCTGGCGCGTTCGTCGTCCTCCAGTACTTGTTCGCCGTCCGGTGGGAGAACGCGGGCAGCACCTTCGCCGGGGTGTGTTTCGGCTGGTTGGGCTCCTGGCTGATCCGCCTCCGGTCGGAGCACTTCGCCTTGGTTTGTCACGGGTTGGGCGGCTTCGGGTTGGCCAGCCTGGTGTTGGGCGGCGGACGGCATGCCGTTGGCTGCGGCCGCCGACGGTACTTGGGCAGCGCTCCCATCGTCCGCCGGCGGGTGCGAGTTCTCGCGCGTGCCGGCGGGTACGCGCGCCTGGGCCTGGGACCAGGACCACAGCACGGCCAGGTCGGCCGCTCCCAGTTGCACCGTCGGGCCGGTGAGCAGCCGCATCATCGCATCGCCCCGGCTGGGGTCGTGGGCGACGGTCAGTGCTGCCCTGATGTCGGCGACCTCGGCGGTGGCGAGCAATCCGCCCAGACCCACTACCTGGCACGGGAGTCCGGCGGCGAGCAACGCCTCTTCGACCACCGGGAATTGGGAGCGTTTACGGCACAGTACGGCCGCGCTGCTGGGTGCCTCCGGGTCATCGGACCAGTGGTCGGTGAGTAATTGCGCGATCATGGTGGCTTCGTCCTCGATGGTTTCCGCGCACCGGGCCAGCACGGTGCCGGCGCCGGCGGCCGGTGAGGGTCGAAGCGGTGGGACCAGGCTCGCGGCTTCGCCGGTGCGCAGCGGTTCGGCGATCCGGTTCGCAGCGGTGAGGATGGCGCGGTCGTTGCGCCAGGCGGTGCTCAGTGGTGCGACCGCCGAGCGGTCACCGGTGGTGGTACGGAAGTGTTCCGGGAACGAGAGCAGCGTTCCGGCGGCGGCGCCGCGCCAACCGTAGATTGCTTGGTTCGGGTCACCCACTGCGGTCACCGGGTGTCCGTTGCCGAACAGCGCCCGCAACATCTGGACCTGCGCGACCGAGGTGTCCTGGTACTCATCGAGCAGCACGACCCGGTACCGGGAGCGCTCCAGTGCGCCCACTCGGTGCACTTGCTGCGCGATCGACGCGGCCATGCGCACTTGGTCAGCGAAGTCGACGACGCCGTCTCGGTGTTTGCGGTCCTGGAACTCGATGACCATGTCCATCAGATCGGCCCGCAATTCCAGGGAGTCGGCCACATCGCTGATTTCCTTGACCATCCGGCCCTGCACGTCGCGCAGATCCTGGGCCATGGCCCGCAATTCCCGCGCTACGGCCTGCGGTTCCAATCCGTGTTCGGCGATCTCCGCGGCCAGGGACGTGACCGCGTCCACCACGGTGCTGGCGGCGTAGTTGGTGTGCAGATCCCCGGGCCAGTCCCGCACGATCAGGTCGGCGAGTTGGAACCGACCGGCATCGCTGATGAGCCGGGCGTCTGGATCGAGTCCGAGCCGCAGGGCGTGGTCGGTGAGCAGGCCGGCAGCGTAGGAGTTGTAGGTGGCGATACGAGGCTGGTCCTCCAGGCCGATGCCGGGCCCTACGCCTGCGTCAGCCAATTGGTGGAGCCGGGTGCGGATGCGGTCGGACAGTTCCGCGGCTGCCTTCCGGGTGAACGTCAACCCGAGGATCTCCCCCGGTGGCACCAGGTTGTTGGCCACCAGGTAGACCACTCGCGCGGCCATCGTCTCCGTCTTGCCCGATCCGGCGCCGGCTACTACCAGGAGTGGTTCCAGTGGCGCCTCGATCACCCGCGCCTGTTCCTCCGTGGGTGGGTGTTGACCCAGGTGGCGGGCAATGTCGACCGCGGTGTGCCGGGACGGCGGCGACGGTTGATCGGTTGAGGTACTCATGCGGGCTCCACTCTCGCACCGGCGGGGAAGGCCGGACAGGAGGTACGCACCGGGCACCGCGGGCACTCTTCGTTGGGGCGGGCCTCGAATCTCTCGGAGGTGAGGATGTCCGCCGCTTGGCGCAGTTGCTCGTGGGCCCACTGCGGCTCCTCCGACTCGCTCAGGGGCGGCTGGAAGCGCAGGGCGGCGTTCTTCGACGGGGTCCCCAGGTAGACCAGCGACGCGCCCGCGCTGCGGACAGGCCCGAACGCGCCCGCATCGACCGCCGCCTGATAGGCACCCAACTGCGGGTTCGTTTGCGCCTGCGCCTTGGACACCGCAGTGGAACTGGTCTTCAGGTCCACGATCCGCACGTATCCGTCGTCCAGGTGCTCCACCCGGTCCACCCGGCCGCGCAGTCGGATCACTTCCAGATCCGCGGTGAAGTCCACCTCGGTGTCTACCGGCCCGGGGCGACCGGCGACATATCCGGCCAGTCGGGTGATCATCGCCTCGGCGCGGCTGCGTAGGGCACGCGCCGCCCAACCATCCCCGAGGCCGAGGTCCGGCCACCGCCGCTGAAGTTCGGCGAGCATCTCCTCGGTATCGCCGTGCGGGTGCTGCGCCGCGATCTCGTGGATGAGGTTGCCGAGTTGCTGGGCGTCGGAGGTGCCGTCCTGGCCGCCGTGGCGGGTGAGCACCCACCTCAGGGGGCAGGTGATGATCTGCTCAACGGCTGAGGGTCCAATGGTGGGAACCTGAGCGGGCGGCACTAGTTGGGCTGACGAGGTTGGCGCATGCAACCCGCCCCATTCCTGCGGGTCGGCGCCGTCCACGCCGTGGTCGGCCAGGAAAGCCAGGATCGCCGCGGCCTCAGAAGCCAGGGCCACCTCCTCTGGCGCCGCCGAGGGGACGCGCTCCGCGGCGAGCACCGGACGCAACGCTGCCCGCAACTGCCCGACGAGGCCGCGCAGGTCCAACGGCGGGGGCACGGTAGCCAGGTGGTGTTCGGCACCTGGGTTGAGCAAGTCGAGGAACACCGAGGGACGCTCGTCATCATCCAGTACGGCCGTGACGTACAACAGCCGGCGGGCTCGAGAACAGGCCGATACGAAGGCCCGCAGCTCCCCGTCTGCTACTTCGCGGCGGGCGTGGCGCATCCGGTGGGATTCATCCCCCGCAGGAAGGTCCCGGGCGGCGGCGATATCGGCAAGATCGGCGGCGCCCAGAAGCGTGTCCCGGATGCGAAGGTCCGGCCAGACGTCCTCTTGGACACCGACGACGGCGACGACGTCCCACTCCCGACCGGCCGCGCCGGCGGCCGTGTGCACGGCCACGGCATCCTCCACCACGCCGCGGGCGGCTAAAGTGTCCGCGGGGAAATCCTGGGCGGCCAGGTGCTCGACGAACGCTGCGGGGGACGCGTGCGCGGTCCGGTCCACGAACTGTTCGGCGGCTCGGAACAAGGCAAGCACGGCATCCAGGTCGGCGTCGGCGCGATCCGCGCCGGTGCCACCCGCGAGCGCACGGCGCTGCCACGTCTCAGCCAAACCGGTGGCCTCCCACGCAGCCCACAACACGGTTTCTGCGGTGGCTCCGGGCTCTGCGCCGGCGCGGCCGGCGGCATCCAGCACGCGCGCGACCCGGAACGGACCCCGCCGGTGCCGCGAGGGCAGATCGGCGGCCGCGTCCGGATCGCTGAGCACCTCCACCAGCAGTTCTGCGGAGGATCGGCTGCCCCCGGCGCGCCGCTCGGCAGCGCGAAGTTGCCGGCGCAGGGCCCGCAAGGACACCGCGTCGAGACCACCGATGGGTCCGGTGAGCAGTTCGGTGGCGGTGGGCAGATCCAACTCCCCGGCCAACGCCGTACGCAGCGCCGCGAGCAGCGGCCGTACGGCGGGTTCCTCGCGCAAAGGTCGGTCCGGGGTCGCGGCGGCCAACGGGACTCCGGCGGCCCGCAGACCACGCCGGATCATGCCCAACTGGACGCTGGAACGAGCCACGACGGCCATCCGCTCCCACGGGACCTGGTGACGCAGCCGAGCGATCCGCAACTGCCGGGCCACGTAGGCCGCCTCCTGCGCCGGGCTCCCCAAAACGGCGGTGTGCAGCCCGCACGGCAGGGCGGACTCTGGCTGGTGCCCGAAGTGGGCATCGCCCGAGTCAGGCTCCGGCGTTGTCGCGGGCCCCGCCGGCTCGGGTGCGCCCGGGGCTTCGCGCCGGGCAGGTGCGCTCAGCACTGGTAATGCCTCGGTAAGGCGACGGGTTGGTTCTCGGAGCCACGGCCCGTGGCGCCATACTCGGGTCAGCACGTGCTCCCGAGCACCCCATGCGCCATCCACCCTGCCGCCACGCGATGGAGGGGTAGCGGCCGTTGCCATCAGAGCCGGAGTTCCACCACGGAAGGACTGCACGGCGGCGTCGGCATCTCCGAGCACGGCCAACGTCGTCGCGTCCTCGGCGAGAACGCCGAGCAAGCGGGCCGTGGCCAGGGTTGCGTCCTGGTAGTCGTCGTGGACCAGCAAGGTCCAGCCCGGACGAGGCACGTCGGGCAGCACTTGTTCCCAGGTCCGCAACGCCGTGACCGCTTCATCAACGATCCCGGCGGGGTCATACCGGTGACCGCGGTCCGGGGTCATCTGCCCGAGCGCCATCACCTGGGTGTACTCGGTGAGGATCTGCCCGGCGCCCACCCATTCGGGGCGTCCCCGCTGCCGGCCCAGTTCGCTCAGCGCGGGTCCGTCGAGTCCGGCCTCGGCGGCGCGCATCAGCACGTCCCGCAACTCGCTGCGGAACGCCTGCAACGCCCAGGTGCGGGGGCCGATGTCCTCGGGCCAGTCGATCCGCGCGCCCACCCCCTGGGCGTGCCCGGCCAGCAATTCGGCCAACACCTGGTCCTGCTCCGGACCGGAGATCAACGTGGGCGGCGGCTCACCCAGGTGACTGGCTCGCAGCCGCAGAATCGCGAACGCCAGCGACGCCGGTGTGCGTACCACGGGGGCATCCAGGGTGCGTCCGATCCGGCGGGTGACCTCGGTACGCAAGGCGGAAGCCCCCACCCGGGTGGGAACCAGCAACATGGGTCTGCCGCCTCGGTCTGCTTCTGCCACGGTCAGCGCGACCGCCAAGCGGGTCTTGCCCGAGCCGGGCGCGCCGTGCACGACGTGACGTCCGCCGTCGGCCACTGCGTCGGCGATCTGGGACTGGGCCTCATCGAGTGCGGGCACACCCGTTGCGGTGCTTGAGCTCAGTACCTGGGACGTCATGGCTTCGATCCCACCACGGGGCACTGACATCGCCGTGCGGGCGTCAGTCCGTCACGACCCAACCGTTGGGTTCGCACCCGTCAAGGGAGATGGACTGTTGCACCATGACCGGCGCCGGTTCGCCCTCGGCCGGGCAGGAGACGTGGCCGTGCCCCAGCAGGTGCCCAACCTCGTGGTTGAGCAAGTACCGCCGGTAATCGGTCAGTCCGGCGCCCGGGTCGGTGAAGGTTCGGGCGCCCTCGGTCCACCGCACGGCGTTCAGCACCGCGCTGCCCTCGATGGCACAGGAAAGTTCTCCTCCGGTCGCCAGGGGCGCGCACTCGGCGTCGACGGTGTCCGGGGTCGCCAGCAGGACGCGCAAGTCCGGGTCGGTGTCGGTGCGGCCGAAACTGACCGCCATCTCCCCGGGCCAACTACGTTCGTCATTGAGCGTGACCAGGACGAACTGGGCGAACCGTTCGGCGTCGATCTGCAGATCACGCTCGACCTCGATGCTCACCAGCAACGCCTGATCGGCATCCGGATCCACCGGTTCCACCTCGCCGGGGACCGTCTCGAACTCCCCCGACCCCTCCTGCGGGACCTGCCGAGCAAGGAGGCCGGCGCTGGCATCACCGGCTCGCAACCGCTCCTGCGGGGCCGGCATCGTCGGTCCGTAGATCCCATCGGGGCCGGTGGGGTCGCCGGAGGGTTCCGGCCAGGAATCCGGGAACTGCCCGGCCGCCGGAAGCGTGGGCGGACCGGCCAGGACGACGATCCCAAGCAGGATGCACACCAGGAACATCGCTCGACGCATCACCTTCATCTTCGCAAAGAAGGCTCGCACTCTCGAATCGCAGTGGCGCTCCCCTCGACTCAGCAGGGGCGCTGCCTCCCAACTCAGACGTCGTGAGGCTCGGACGCCTTGATACTCACGCGTCTTGACACTCAGACGCCTTGAGAATGAGCGCGGTGTCGCTGCAGTGCCCTTCGGGCGCATACGATGGAACCAGTTCAGGCCATCGGTGGACAACAAGGAGGACGTGTGGAGATCCGTATCGGAGTCAAGAACGTGGCACGAGAGTTGACTCTAGAAGTCTCCGAGAACGTCGACGAGATCGCCGAGATCGTCACCAAGGCGCTTGCGAAAGCGGAGAAGGACCCGAGCGCCACACTCGACCTGACCGGTGAGCGCGGGCGGCGAGTGATCGTTCCGGTGTCCGCGCTGGGATTCGTGGACTTCGGTGGCGATGATCAACCCAAGGTAGGTTTCGGCCGGCTGTGAAGTTCGCGGCTGGGACACTCCGGGCGCGAACGGCTGGGACACTCCGGGCCCGAATGTGATCCGGGCCCGCCGGGCGGACACGCGCGTGCGGTGGAATTTCGTCACCTTCGTGCGCTTCGACACCGTGTCGGGCTACAGTGGTGGGGTAACAGGTTGCCCGGTCGCCACGACAGTTCGGTACACGCACCTGCACGCCGGTCCAGGGATCGGCACGTTTCTTTCGCGATCGGCTACCCCGAGATGGTGACGATCGCCGCCCGCGTGAGCGGCTTGATGTCGCCTTGACGCGAATAGGTTGAAACGTGAAGCAGAGCAATACGATGACCGAGCACGACCGCACGACCGAGCACGACGACGTCGAGCAGGCCGCACCGGACAACGGCGCCAACGATGCGCAGTTGGCGGACGTGGTCGAGGACACCCTCGAGACCGACGCTCCCGCCAGAACTCCGGAGCAGCAGACCTTCGCCGACTTCGGCGTGTCCGAGCCGATCGTTCGAGCGCTAGCGGAGAGCGGGATCACCCACCCGTTCCCGATCCAAGCCCTCACTTTGCCCGTGGCCCTGGCCAACCACGACATCATCGGGCAGGCCAAAACCGGTACGGGTAAGACCCTCGGGTTCGGCATTCCGCTCCTGGAAGCCGTCGTCGGCCCGCGCGAGGAAGGGTGGGACGCCCTTCCCGCCGCCGGCGCGCCGCAAGCCGTGGTGGTCGCCCCCACGCGCGAGTTGGCCGTCCAGGTGGCCGGGGACCTGAAAATGGCGTCGCGTTACCGTTCGGTGCGGATCACCGAGGTGTACGGCGGGCGGGCTTACGAGCCGCAGATCGAGGCGTTGCAGCGCGGCACCGAGGTGATCGTGGGCACCCCGGGGCGGATGATCGACCTGCTCAAGCAGGGGCACCTGGACCTGTCCAAGGTACGCACCCTGGTGCTGGATGAGGCAGACGAGATGCTCGACCTGGGCTTCTTGCCCGATGTGGAGACCCTGCTCTCCCGCACCTCGGCCAGGCGGCACACCATGCTGTTCTCCGCGACCATGCCGGGTCCGGTGGTGACGATGGCCCGCCGCTACATGAACCGGCCCACTCATATCCGCGCGCAGGACCCCGACGACGACGGGGCCACGTTGAAGGCGATCACCCAGTTCATCTACCGGGCGCACGCGCTGGACAAGATCGAAATGCTGGCGCGGATCCTGCAGGCAGAGGGCCGCGGGCTGACGCTGGTGTTCGCTCGCACCAAACGCACCGCCGCGCGTGTCGCCGATGATTTGGCCGAGCGCGGTTTCGCCTCCGGCGCGATCCATGGCGATCTGGGCCAAGGCGCTCGCGAACAAGCCCTGCGGGCATTCCGCAACGGCAAGATCGATGTGTTGGTGGCCACCGACGTCGCCGCCCGCGGCATCGATGTGGACGACATCACCCACGTGGTCAACTACCAGTGCCCCGAGGACGAACGCATCTATCTCCACCGCATCGGGCGCACCGGCCGTGCCGGAAACACCGGTACCGCCGTGACGTTCGTCGACTGGGACGACGTTCCCCGGTGGACGCTGATCGACAAGGCCCTGGGCCTGAACCGGGGCGAGCCGGTGGAGACCTACTCATCCTCACCGCACCTGTACTCCGACCTGAACATTCCCGAAGGAACCCGCGGCCGGCTGCCCCGCAGCGAGCGCACCAGGCCCGGGTTGGACGCGGAGGAACTCGAGGACATAGGCGAGACCGGTACCCGGGGCAGCGGCGGCGGCGGTGGTCGTGGCCGCGGTGATGGCGGACGACGGCGCAGCGGCGGCGGTCGCGGCGGCCCCGGCCGTAGCGGTCAGGGTGGGCGTGGCCGGGATCGTCAGGGCGGCCGCGGTGGCCAGGGTCGCCGGCAAAGCGGTGAACGGCACCGAGACGGCCAGGACAGTCAGCCCCGCTCCCAGCGAGAGGGCGGCTCCGGTGAGGGGCAGCGTCGTCGTCGGCGCCGCCGCCGGCGCAACACCTCCTCCGGCGGCGGGTCCGGTGCAACCGGTCCGGGAACTACCCAGTCCTGAACCCGGTCCGGGTGAGGTCGTCAAGCCCGGCTCAGCCGTGTTCGACCGACCACCCCAGGGCCGGACATGTCGGCCGACCTGATGGATCCGCCCTCGACCTGTCCCAGTGTCGGACGAGGCATCTAGATGGGTCTTAGGGCCAGATGATCCGGCCCATGCCCTGGGCTTGGATCTGCTCCAGTACCTCGGGGTCGGTGGTGTTCTCGCCGAGTTCGTTCACCTTGCCGGCCCCGTGGTAATCGCTGGCGCCGGTGATGAGCAGGTCCAGGTCATGAGCCAGGGCGCGCAGTTGGGCGCGGTCGGAGTCGGTGTGGTCCCGGTGGTCCACCTCCAGCCCGGCCAACCCGGCCTCGGTCATGGCTGCGATCACGTCGTCGCTGATCACCCGGCCGCGGGCGCGGGCTCGCGGGTGCGCCAGGATCGGCACACCCCCTGCTGCGCGCACCCGGCGCACTGCTTGGATCACGTCCTGGGCGTAGTAACTGACGTAGTAGGGCCCGCCCGCGGCGAGGATCCGTTCGAATGCCGCGGATCGGTCCGGCACGTAGCCCTTGTCGGCCAACGCATCGGCGATGTGCGGGCGCCCGATCGTCGCGTTAGGTCCCGCCTGGGCCTGGACATCGGCCCAGGTAATCGAATAGTCCGCGGAGATCCGGCGGACCATCTCCCGTGCTCTGTTGTCCCGGGATTCCCTGGCTCGGGCACTTTCCCGGCGCAGGTCGGGATCCTCGGGGTCATGCAGGAAACTCAGCAGGTGCACGCTGATCCCGGAGGCTGTGCAGGACAATTCCGCCCCGGGCACCAGCGCCACACCGCTCGTTGCCACATGCGCGGCGGCCTCCGGCCATCCGGCGATGGTGTCGTGGTCGGTCAGGCCGATCGCGTCCAGGCCCGCCGCTGCGGCGTTGGCCATAAGTTCGGCCGGGCTGTCGGTGCCGTCGGAGTGGCGGGTGTGGGTATGGAGATCGATGCGCACCCGGCCAGGCTAGCCGCACACGTGCGGCCCAAAGACTTTCACTGCCGTGAACGCCCGGAACGTTCCGAGCGTCAACCGTGCCCGAACCGGTGGCTCATCCTGGATGATGAGCCGGGTGAGGAACCAGGGAAGAACTCGGGCAGGCGTTGCGGTGCTGATCGGACTGGCGCTGCTGGGCGCCTGCAGCCAGGGGGGCACTGCGGCACCGGAGGTGGAGGAATCACAGGAGGAGACGCCTGCCGGTGACCCGGCGGATGACGTCCTCACCGAGGTGGAGCCGACCTGGCACCGTGAGATCGCTGAGGCCGGCGGTCCGGTGGCCTGGGCCTCCCATGCTGATCGGGGTTATCTCGCGATGTGGCCCAACTCGGAGGGCGAGCAGGTAGTCGAATTGGTCGCTCTCGACCTGGCCACCGGTGGGGACCTGTGGACCGTCTCCCACCAAGCCCCCCTCGCTGACCTCATCGTCGACGAGCGGGGCGGGGTTATCGTCGTGGAGACGGTCGGCGATGCCTCCACGCTCACCGCCTACGACGAGCACGGGCAGCAGCGGTGGGCCACCTCGGTCGATCCGGTGGCCGATGAGATCAGTTCCGGCTTCTTGCACGACCCGGTGGCCGCTTTCGACCTCGAGAACGATCTGGTCATGATCGGCTCCCGCGCGTTTCCCGGAATTCTCGGCCTCGACCTCACCGATGGCAGCCAGCGGTGGCACCTGCAGCACGAGAGCGACACGCAGACCCCGCTGTACGCCGGAACCCAGTTGGATCGCTTCGGCGACGCCCTGGTCGCCGTCGACGACTTCAACGCACCGAGCATCGCCGTTCTGGACCTGGACGACGCTGGCCACATGCCCACTGTGCGATGGCACCAAGATCCCGGCACCGGGTTCGGCGACGGGGTCATCGCCGACGGACACGGGTTCGTCACGGCGACGGCTGAGTACGTCCGAAGTTGGGACATCACCGACGGCCGGCAGGTCCACCACCAGGTCATCGACTGGCACCAGGCGGAACCGGGCGCCGGCGATCTGCAGGGCCGGGCGTTCGCCGGGCTGTTCCTGTTCGAGGACACCATCGTCATCGAGCGGGACCGGCGATGGGTGCTGGATCGCACGGACGCCAGCGTGCGCGCCTCCTACGATCTTGACGGCGACGGCGCAGTGGGACTGGTGAAACTCGCTGGCGACTACACCGGTGCTTATGGCGCCGACGCCCTCGTGGCAGCCGGCCACCAAGGGCTGATCGCGCGACTGGACGCTCAAGGCCACGTCTACGCCGTGCGCGCGGATACTGTCGACGCCGACTCCACCCATCTTCCGCAACTACTGGTCGGCGAGTCCATCGTGGTCACAGCGGTCAAGCGCGGCCAGGATCCGGTGTGGGACCTGTGGGCCATCGAGCGCTCACAGCTAGGCTGACGGGGACGTCCGCCTCAAGCGATGGAGCCGCTGTGTCCGATCACCACCCTCCGGCGGCAGCGATGCTGGGTGGCACCGCCCGCGATATCGCCCAGGCCGTGCAAGCCGGTTACGTCACCGCCACCGCAGTCGCCCGGGCGCACCTGGACCACCTGGCCGCGGTCGAGCCCCGGCTGCAGGCCTACTCCCGGGTGCTGCGCACCGAGGCCCTGACGGATGCCGCACGCACCGACGCCCATGCCGACCGGGCCTCCCTGCCCCTGGCCGGGGTGCCGGTCGCGGTGAAGGACATCGTCGACGTCGCCGGGCAGCCCGCGATGCACGGCAGCCGCGCCCTGCCAGAGCGCCCCGCCGTGGAGGATGACCCGTTGGTCGCCGCCCTGCGCCAGGCCGGAGCCAGCGTGCTGGGCAAGACCCGGTGCCCGGAGTTGTCCATCTGGGGCACGTCGGATGATCCCGATGGCACCACCGTGTCCCCGTGGGCGCAGGGTCGCACCGCCGGTGGCTCCTCCGGCGGCTCGGGCGCGGCGGTGGCCGCGGGCACGGTGGCGCTGGCGCTGGCTTCCGACGGACTGGGCTCGGTGCGTATCCCGGCTGCCGCGAGCGGGGTGGTGGGCATCCGGCCCGGGGCGGACCTGCTGCCGGCGACCATGCGCAACGGCGATCCGCACTGGTTCGGGATGACCCGGTACGGGCCGATCGCCACCACGGTGGCCGATGCCGCCCTGGCGTTATCGGTGCTCACCGGCCGACCGGAGTTCGCCCGCGTTGCCCCGGTAGAGCGCCCGCTGCGGGTGGCGGTCTCCTGGCGTCCGCCCGCGCCGCTCCCCGTGGCCGAATCGATTAGCCGCTCGATGATCGACGCCGGTTGGCTGCTGCACTCCCGGGGTCACCGCGTGCGGCGAGCCGAAGTGCCCTACGACCTGTCCACCACCGCCGCGGTTCTGGCCCGGTGGACCCAAGGGGCCGCCCGGGACGTGGCGGACCTGGACGCGGACCCTCGGCTGCTGCAGCGCCGCACCAGGGTGCACGCAGGCGTGGGCCGGGCGCTGGCACGCCTCTGGCCGGTCCGGGAGGAACAGGCGCAGCGGTGGCGCAGCAAGATCGGGCCGTTGCTCAACGACCACGACGTGCTACTCACTCCGGTGATGGCCCGGCCCCAACCCGAGGCCATCGTCTGGCACCAACGTGGGTGGTTGGCCAACCTGACTTCCAACTTCTTGGCCTACCCCTTCCCCTCCGCGTGGAACCTGGCGGATGTGCCGGCCATCTCCGTGCCGATCGGCACGCGGGAGGGCCAGCCCATGGCAGTCCAAGTGGTGGCCGGCCCGGGGAAAGAGGCGTTGGTGTTATCCGTAGCGGCGCAGTTGGAGGAACTGGCCCCATGGCGCCGGCACCCGCAGGGCTGGGGTCTGCCGGACCGAGCCGTGCGGTAGGCGCTAGTCTCCCCGCCCCTTGGCGCCATGCCCGGCACCGGCGAGCGCAACGGCTTTCTCCTGCCGGCCCATCAGGGCGTAGGCCCGGGCCCAGTCCTCCCGGCGGGCCATCGTGAGCCCGTGCCAGGTGGCGCCGGGACGGGCCGGGATGGCCACGGTGCCCTGGCTGGTGCGGATCGCGAACTGGACCAGGAGGTCCACCTCCAGCCCCTGCACCTTGAACGTCAATGCCGCCGCGCTCCGGTACACCTCGGTCGGCGGCCGCCGGGCGTATGCGTGGCCCAGGCGTTCCAATGCGTTGCGGGCGATGGCCGCGTCGGCGTCGGTGACCAGGTCCCAATCCCGAACCTGCGTGGTGAGCCCGAGGGAAGCCAGCAGCGCAGACCCGCCCAACACGGTCGGCACGCCCGCGGCGGCGAGGCTCTCCTGGAGTGAGCCGATGATCCGCAGTGCACCGGAGTCCAGTGGCATCGGGTACTCCCATCGGTGGTGCCGGGGCGGAAGAACACGCCCGATGGAGCCGCTGTGTGCGTGAGACGATAAGGCACATGAGTAGTGAGCACAACGGCGGCCGGCCCGCCACCGATTCAACGTCCGACGACGCCCCCGGCACCGACCAGGCCCCCGGCACCGAGCAGAAGTTGGCCGAACGCGGCTCCAACCGGTCCCAGCGGCCCACCTCCCGCGCATTCCGGGAGTTCATCGCCACCGGTTGGGCCGAGCGTGTGGACGAGCTGCCCGCCCGGGAGCCGGTGGCCGATTACACTCCGGCGCGGCGCGAGGCGCTGTCGGCACTGTTCGAAGGCGAGCGGCTGATCGTGCCCGCAGGCTCGCTCAAGGTGCGCTCCAACGACACCGACTACCGGTTCCGTCCGCATTCGGCGTTCGCACACCTGACCGGACTGGGCACCGATGAGGAACCCGACGCCGTGCTCGTCCTCGAACCACAGGAGAGCGGCGGGCACGAAGCCACGCTGTACTTCCGCCCCCAGGCCGGCCGGGACAGCGAGGAGTTCTACGCCAACGCCCGCTACGGGGAGTTCTGGATCGGGCCGCGCCCGTCCCTTGAGGACGTGGAGGCCCGCACCGGTCTGCGTACCGCTCACCTGGACTCCTTCGACGACGCGATCAGCAAGGACGCCGGTGAGATCGTGATGCGCGTGGTGCCCGGCGCCGATGCCGCCATCGAGCAGCGGGTGACCGAGTTGCGCGACCAGATGGACGCCGAGGAACAGCAGCAGGCCGACGCAGCCCTGGCCGAGGCGCTCAGCGAGTTGCGGCTGGTGAAGGACGACTGGGAAGTCGACCAGTTGCGCGAGGCGGTGGCCGCCACCATCGACTCGTTCGAAGAAGTGGTGCGGGCCCTGCCCCGGGCCATCGGGCACCCGCGCGGGGAACGGGTCATCGAGGGCGCCTTCTTCGCCCGCGCCCGCGAGCACGGTAACGGCATCGGGTACGACACCATCGCCGCCGCCGGGAATCACGCCACCACCCTGCACTGGATCCGCAACCACGGTGTGGTCCAGCCCGGGGAACTGGTGTTGATCGACGCCGGCGTGGAGGTGGATTCGCTGTACACCGCAGACATCACCCGCACCCTGCCGGTGGACGGGGAGTTCACCGACATCCAGCGCAAGGTTTACACCGCGGTGCTGGACGCGGCCGACCACGCGTTCGCCGTCGCCCGCCCGGGCTTGAGGTTCCGGGACGTGCACGCCGCGGCGATGGAGGTGCTCGCCCACCGACTTGAGGAGTGGGGTCTGCTGCCCGTGGATGCCGCCACCAGCCTGAGTCAGGAGGGTCAGCACCACCGCCGGTGGATGCCGCACGGCACCTCTCACCACTTGGGCCTGGATGTGCACGACTGTGCCCAGGCGCGCCGGGAGATGTACCTGGACGCCGAACTGCGTCCCGGGATGGTGTTCACCATCGAGCCGGGCCTGTACTTCAAGTCCGATGATCTGACCGTCCCGGAGGAGTACCGCGGGATCGGCGTGCGGATCGAGGACGACGTGCTGGTCACCGCCGACGGGGTGGAGAACCTCTCCGCCGCGCTGCCCCGCCGGCCCGAAGAGGTGGAGGCCTGGATGGCCTCCCTGCGAGGCTGATGAGCAGCGCGCCGAGCGCACCCGCCCGGGTGATTTCCGCCGTCGGCTCCTGGGCCGGCCGCCACCGCGCCGCACTGGTGCTGACCGCTGCGGTCACCGCGGTGTACACCTTGTTCTCCTGGCGGCAATGGGCGCGGTTCGAGGTGCCCTCGTGGGACCTGGGGATCTTCACCCAACTCATGCGCGCCTACGCCGAACTGCGAGCGCCGGTGGTTCCGATCAAGGGCGAGGGCTTCATGCTGCTCGGGGACCACTTCCATCCCTTGCTGGCGGTGTTCGCCCCGTTCTATGCGATCTGGCCCTCGGGGTTCACCCTGCTGGTGGCCCAGGCGGTGTGCGTGGGGATCTCCGCCGGGATCGTCACCGCGTGCGGGGTGCGGCACCTGGGCCGGTGGCCGGGGGTGGCGATCGGGGCGGCCTACGGCCTGAGTTGGGGCATCCAGTCCGCGGTGGCCTCCCAGTTCCATGAAGTGGCCCTGGCGCTGCCGGTGCTCGCGGCCAGCCTGTCCGCGCTGGTGCGCCGGCGGCACCTGGCGGCCGCGCTGTGGTCGCTGCCGTTGCTGGGGATCAAGGAGGACCTGGGGCTGACCGTCGCCGTGATCGGGGTGGTCATCGCGATCCGGGGATCGCGCCGCCTCGGTCTGGGGCTGGCGGCCCTGGGGGTGGCGGCGTTCTGGGTCACCACCAGCCTGGTGCTTCCCGCGCTGAATCCCGACGGGATCTGGGACTACGCCCAGGACAGCATCGTGGCGCAACTGTTCGCCGACCCGGTGGCGGCACTGGCGGGCCTGGGTGCGGGGGTGACGAACAAACTCGTGCTGGTGCTCGCGGTGTTCGCGATCACCCTGTTCGCGGCGCTGGCTTCCCCGCTGGCGCTGATCACGCTGCCGACCCTGGCGTGGCGGCTGACCTCCGAGGTGCCGTTCCATTGGGGCACCGAGTGGCACTACTCGGCGGTGTTGATGGTGGTGGTGTTCATCGCCGCGATCGACGCCTTGCACACCCGCCGGGGTGCGGTACCACTGGCCCGGCCGGCGGCCGCGGTGATCGCCGGCGTCGCGGTGGTGGTCAGCGCATGGTTCCCGCTCTCCGCACTGACGCAGTGGGCCACCTACTCCCCCGCGATCCAGCAGCAGGGCGCCCAGGCGGCGCTGGAGGCGATCGAGGACGACGCGGTAGTCGTCAGCGACATCACGTTGCTGGCGTATCTGGCTCCACGGGCGGAGGTGTACTGGTTGAACAGCCCGGGCGCCCCGGTGCCGGACTACCTGGTGGTGGATCAGGCATCCGGCGGGTACGGGGCCAACCCGCCGCGCGACGTGGTGCAGTACGCCACCGAGTTGTTCGGCGAGCACGGCTGGGTGGAGGTGGTCAACCACCAGGGCTTCATGGTGGCCGCACGCGAGTAGCGGAAAATTCCCTCGCCACGGTCCGGCGATGGCGTCCACAGTGAAGGCATGAGTGCTGAAGCGGCCGCAACCGTTGCCCGGCCGACGGCGTGGTTCGGCGCAGCAGCATGCGTGGGGATAGTGCACGCCGGCTGGAGTGTGTACTGGGCCCTGGGCGGTACGTGGATGCTGGCGAGCGTGGGCCAATGGGCGGTGCAAGCCGCGCACGATCGGCCCCTGGCCGCCCAACTCAGCCTGTGGACCGTGGCCCTGGCGAAGATCGTCGCCGCGGTGGTGCCGCTGCTCGCCCACCGCGGTCTGCTGCCCTGGCCACGGGTCTGGCGCGCCCTGACATGGGCCGGGGCGGTAGGGCTGCTGCTGTACGGGTTGAGCAACGTCATCGTCTCCGGAGCGGTGCTAGCCGGCGTGATCACTCCGGATGAGCCGGTCAACACCGTGGCGCACCAGGGACACGCATACCTGTGGGGACCGCTGTTCGCGGTTTGGGGACTGGCGCTGCTGGTGGGGCTGCGCCGCTCGGTAGGCCAATGGCACTCGGTAGGCCAATGACGCTGGGTCAGCGAACTCCACGTGGTCCGCGGAGGGCGGCGACCAGGTCAGATCAGCGGGAATCCGGGCCGGGTTCGTTCCGGGAATCCTGACTGGGCCCCGCCGTCGGGTCCGGGCCGGCGCCCTGCTCCGGGTCAGAACTCTGCTCCGGGTCGGGGCTCTGCCCCGGCCTGGCCACGGGTTGCGCCGCACCAGGCTCAGGCTCGGTAGTCTGCTCCGGACCGGCCGGAGTCCGCTCATCGGGCTGTTGGCTCCCGGAGTCTTGCGCAGGCGAATCCTGCGCAGTGGTCCCCCGGGAGGCAGAGTCCTGGGGGCGCTGGAACGCGGCCGGGTCGCGAGCCCAGGCCGGTAATTCTTCCGGCGGTAGCGGGGAGATCGGGTGCTGCGAATCGGCCGGCTGCTGACCTTCCTGATGCTGGGGTGGTTGCTGACCTTCCTGCTGCAGGGGTTGCTGCTCCGGTGCCGGGGCCTGCGGGGGGCGCTGGAAGGTGGCAGTCGGGTCCGGTGGCGAGCCGGTTGCCTGCTCGGAGCGGCCCTGACTCACGTTGGCGCCGGCGAGGTCCCGCAGCAGCTGGCGCGCCTGACCGGCGTATTCGGGCAGGCACAGCACCGCGAACGAGGAGGCCACCACCTGGGATGAGGAGGTGAAGTCCCGTTTGCCGCCCGTCAGGGCGTAGGCGATGACGCCGAACATCATCCCGAATCCCGCACCGATAAGCAGCGCGAACAACAAGGTGTTCAAGATGGCGCCTTCGGTGATGAGGGCGAGCAAGAGGCCGACGAACAAGCCGAACCAAGCACCTGAGGCCGCGCCCGACAAAGCCGCACGCGGGTAGTTCAACCGGCCAGTGATCCGTTCGACCATCTTCAGGTCGGTACCCACGATGGTCACGGCCTTGACGTTGAACTGGTGGTCGGACAGGTAGTCCACCGCACGCTGCGCCTCGGCGTACGAGTCGTAGGACGCGATCTCCTCCCCCCGGGGCTGAGTGTTGCCTGCGGTACGCGCATTCGCGAAAGCTGCCATCTGCCCATTCTCTCCGAACCAGCTCGGGGGCGATAGCCGCCCCACCGATCACGCCACACCATCCGCCCAGGGCCTGCCACCGCCCTGCGTACGGCCGCAGCCCTCGACCAGTGACCCTGCACGACCATCCCCTGCTTACTAATGAGCACTACATGCCCGATTCAATCATCTTGTGTCACAATGATGGGACGACGAAGAATGAGCGGGACGAAGAGAGGATGGCGATGAACGCCACGCAGGATCAACCGCACACACTCGGGGCACAGATGGAGGCGGAACTGCGCAGTCAGCCCCAGATGTGGCAGCGGGCAGCGGAACTCGCCGCCGATGCCCCCCTGCCGCGCGCTGGTGAGAAGGTTGCGATCATCGGGTGCGGAACCTCGTGGTTCATGGCCCAGGCCTACGCGGCACTGCGGGAACAGTCCGGTGCGGGACTCACCGACGCCTGGCAGGCCACCGAGGCTCCGCTACACCGCGATTATGACGTGGTGATCGGGCTGTCCCGGTCCGGCACCACCACCGAAGTGATCGAGGCTCTCCAGCCGCTTACCGGGAGCACCCGCACACTGAGCATCGTGGCCGACCCGACCACCCCGCTGCCCGAGCAGACCGACGCGGTGGTCACGCTGGACTTCGCCGATGAGACCTCGGTGGTGCAAACCCGGTTCGCCACCACCGCGCTCACGTTGCTGCGCGCCAGCGTCGGCCACCAGGTCGACCAGGCGATCGAGGACTGCGCCCGGATGCTGCAGACCGACCTGCCGCCGGAGGCATTGAGCGCGGAGCAGATCACCTTCCTGGGCACCGGGTGGACGATCGGGCTGGCACACGAAGCGGCCCTGAAGAACCGGGAAGCATCCCAGGCGTGGACCGAGTCCTACCCCGCGATGGACTACCGCCATGGCCCGATCGCGATCGCCGGGCCGAACCGGCTGACCTGGAACTTCGGCCCGGCGCCGGCGGGTCTGGCCGCCCAGGTGGAGCAAACCGGCGCCACCTTCCGCGCCGAGGAGGGCATCGACCCGCTCGCCGACTTGGTGCTCGCGCAGCGAGTGGCGTTGGAACGTGCGCGACAGCTCGGGCTGGATGCCGACACCCCGCGCGGGCTGACCCGCTCGGTGATCCTGGACGACGACTGAGTTGGTCACCAGCCCCGCGACGGCACCGGTTGCCGTGATCGACGTTGGCGGCACCGACACCAAAACCGGTGTGATGCTCCCTGATGGCACGCTGACCGGCACCGGCGCCGCACCTACCCCGCACGGCACGGACGTCGTTGGCAACGTGCTCGATCTGGCCGCCGCGCACGTGGCGCAAGCGCGTCGCGCGCACCCGGACTTGGCGGCAGTTGGCCTGGTGGTGCCCGGGATCGTTGACGACGAGGCGGGGCGGGCGGTGCTGGCCAGCAACATGCGATGGCAGGACGTCCCCTTCGCCGCGTTGCTCTCCGAACGCACCGGACTGCCCGCCGCTCTGGGGCACGACGTCGCCAGCGCCGGCCTGGCCGAGGTGGAGCACAGCGCCGCGGACCTGCCTCGGGGCCGGGCGACGGACACCGCCGTCATCGTGATCGGCACCGGCATCGCCGCCGCCCTGTTCACCGAGGGGCGCCCGCTGCGTGGCGGCGGGTACGCCGGCGAACTGGGCCATGTGCCCGTGGCGCCCGAGGGCCCGCAGTGCGCCTGCGGAGGGCGCGGCTGCCTGGAGACTCTCGCCTCGGCCGGCGCGATCGCCCGCAGGTACACCGCCCAGTCCGGTCAGCAAGTGACGGGCGCGGCCCAGGTGCTGCAGGCGGCCCAGGCCGGCGACGAGGACGCCGCAGCGATCTGGCACGAGGCGACCGAGGCACTCGCCCGGGGCATCACTGTGCTCGCCGCGGTGCTGGCACCGCAGGTGGTGATCCTCGGCGGAGGCCTGTCCGGCGCCGGTGCGGCGTTGACGGACCCGGTGGGCAGACATCTGGATCAGATGCTCACCGTGCAACGCCGCCCCCAGATCAGGCTCGGCCGGTTGGGCACCCACGCAGGCTTGCACGGCGCGGGCATCCTGGCCCGGCAACGAGTACAGGAGGGCATCCGATGATCCTGACGTTGACGCTCAACCCCGCCATCGACTTGACCTACACCCTGCCCGCGATCACCCTCGGCGCCAGCCACCGGGTGCCCGAACCGCTCCAACGTGCCGGTGGCAAAGGGGTGAACGTCGCACGTGTCCTGGCCGAACAGGGCCAGGAGGCGATGGTGCTCGCGCCGGTGGGCGGGCCGACCGGGGAGCAGTTCCGCACCGACCTGGACGCTGCCGGCCTCCCCCACCGGCTGATCGACGTCACCGCCCCCACCCGGCGCACCATCACCCTGGTCACCGACGAGAACGCCACGGCACTCAACGAAGCCGGAACCACCCCCAGCGCCGCGGAACTGAACGACCTACGCGGCACACTGGCCTCGGCCCTGTCTCGAGCCACCGTGCTGGTGTGTTCCGGATCCGTACCTGCCGGCAGCCCGCCCGACCTCATTCCGCAGGTGGTCGCCATGGCTAAGGACACGGGCGTGCCGGTGATCGTGGACACCTCCGGGCCGCCGTTACTCGCTGCGGCCGATGCCGGCGCGGACGTGCTCAAACCAAATGAGGACGAGTTGGCCCAAGCAGCGGCCGGCGCTTTCGCCGGGAGCGGCCCGGCCGCACCCGCAGCCGGCCCGGACGCGGAGTCGGACGAGGACGAGCCGGCCGCTGCAGTGTCCGCCGATCCGGAGAAGGCCGATGCAGAGCGGGACGGTGCAGGACGGGACGATGCGGGACCGGCGCAACGGCAGCCGGGTTCCGCCGGCTCGCCGGAAGCGGCGGTTCCTGCAGCACGCGTGCTGGCCGCCCGGAGCGGCGGCGTGGTCTTCGCCTCCCTGGGCGCCGATGGAATGTTGGCCGTGGGCCAGTCCGGGCCGGTGTGGCATGCCCGGCTGCCTGCCCCGCTGCAGGGGAACCCGACCGGGGCCGGGGACGCGGCCGTCGCCGCGATCGCTCTCTGCCTGAGCCGGCATAGCGCGGCCGTGCTGGATGCCGAACCCAACACCCTGCGCCAGACCTTGCACACCGCCACCG
>DATGSR010000146.1:0-6965 GCA_035302405.1 Beutenbergiaceae bacterium | reverse complement strand
CGTGGCCGGTCGGGCATTAGCCGCTCTGGGGTCCTCGTGCGCTGCGGTCTTCTGCTTCATCCGCGCCCCGCTGGAAGGGCACGGTGATGCCGCGGTCATCCTTGCGGCGACCCTGATCACGGGGCTCGGCTTCGTCCTCGGGGGCCCGGCGATGCAGTCCATCGTCCCGCGGATCATCAGGCGTGGCGAACTCCCCACGGCGATGGCGATGAACTCATTGCCCTGGACCCTGGCCCGCGTGGGCGGTCCGGCTGGGGGAGCCTTCGTCGCCGCGCAGTACAGCCCAGGGTTGGCGTTTGCCATCGCCGCCGGAGCGCACCTCATGTTCGTCGGCATGGCGCTCTTCGCGGCGCTACCGGCCGGAATGCCCCGGGAGGAGGGCACCGACTTCCGGGTACGGGCGGCACTGACGTACGTCCGGCACGACAAGACGATGCTGTTACTGCTCATCGTGGTCGCGGGCGTCGGCTTCGCATCCGAGCCGTCCATCACACTGGCGCCCACCGTCGCCGAGAACCTCGGCGGCGCCACCACGCTCGTCGGCCAGTTGACCGGCGCCTTCGGTGCAGGGGCCGTGACGGGTTTCCTGGGGTACACGCTCGCGACTCGGCGAATCCGACAGCATCGGGTGTTGCAGGCAGGTTTAGTTGCCATGGTCCTGGGCTGGATCCTGCTCACCGTCGCGCCACAGCCTTGGGTGGCCCTCGCCGCGTTCGGAGTCGCGGGCTTTGGCTTCATGATGGCCAACACGGCATCGCTCACGCTCATCCAGCAACGAGTGCCGGACGTGCTGCGCGGCCGGGTGATGGCACTGTGGATGGTCGGGTTCGCCGGTTCTCGGCCCCTGGCTTCGTCGCTTGAGGGCTACCTCGCCGACGTTGTGTCCCTCGCCGCCGCCCTCTTGGTTACGGCCGCAGTCCTCGTTACGGTGTTCTGCCTGTTCCGGCCCAAGCGCCTCGACTTCTCCCGGGCCGCGGCCGCAACCGTAGCCTGAGCGGCGGCCCCAGTTGCAGCCTGAACCGCGGCCCGAACTGTAGCCGGAAGCGCGGCCCAGCCGCAGCCCGGGCCGCGGCCACAACGGGAACCTGACCGTGTACGGGGATCCGCCGCTCGCGCAACCTTTGGACCAGGACGCCGGATCGGGCCAGCCAGTGGGTCGCCGTCAGCCGTCCCAGCGTTTCAGCAGCGCTGCGAGGGCCTGGCCGCCGCCGATGCACATGGTCACCACGGCGTACTCCAGGTCTCGGCGGTGCAGGTCCATCGCCGCTCGCACGGTGAGGATCGCTCCGGTCGCCCCCACCGGGTGGCCCAGGGCGATCGCGCCGCCGTAAGGGTTGACCTTCTCCGGGTTGAGTTTGGCGTCGCGGATCACCGCCACCGCTTGGGCGGCGAACGCCTCGTTCAGTTCGATGGTGTCCACGTCGCCCGGCGTCAACCCGGTCTGGTCCCACAGCCGCTGCAGCGCGTAGACCGGGGCGTACCCCATCAGTTCGGGTTCGTTGCCGGCGGTGGCGACCGCCTCGATGGTCGCCAGGCCGGACAGCCCGCGAGATCGGGCGTCGTCCTCGCGCATCAGGACCGCCGCACCTGCGCCGTCGTTGATCCCCGAGGCGTTGCCGGCCGTGACTGTGCCGTCCTTCTGGAACACCGCGCGCAACCCGCCCAGGGTTTCCATGGTGGTGCCGGGCCTGGGGTGCTCGTCGGTGGTGACCTCCACGGGTTTGCGCCCGCTGGTGGTCACAGTGACGATCTCCTCGCCGAACGCGGCGCGGGCGGCGTCGGTGGCCGCCCGGCGCTGGGACTCGACGGCGAACTCATCCTGCTCGGTGCGGGAGACCTCGTACTTGGCGGCGACGTTCTCGGCTGTGACGCCCATGTGGGCCTTGGAGAACGGGTCGGTGAGCATCGCCACGGTGCCGTCGACCAGCTTGCGGTCCCCGAGCCGGTCGTTGAAGCGGGCGTCGAAGTCGTAGAACGGCATCCGGGTCATGTTCTCGTCCCCGCCGGCGAGCACGGTGTCCACCCCGCCCCAGAGCAACTCCTGGGCCCCGGACCAGATCGCCTGCAGCCCTGAGCCGCACAACCGGTTCACCGTCAGCGCAGGGGTGCGCACCGGCATCCCCGCGGCCAACGCCACCCGGCGGGCGTTATAAGCGTCCCCGGCCACCTGGCCGATGCACCCCATGATGACTTCATCGACCTGCTCGGGGTTCAGGCCGGCGCGGTTCAGCGCTTCCGTGGCCGCCGTCGCCCCGAGTTCATGAGCGGGGGTATCGCGGAACACGCCACCAAAACTCCCCACCGGGGTGCGGGCGCCGGCTAGTAGAACAACTTTGTCGCGGGACATCAGCGGATCTCTCTCTTCGTCGAGGTTCACGTCGTCGAGCGCCTCGGCACGATGCGTCGTGACCGGAGTCGTCGATACCGCTTCGAGAATACTCCGCGCCCCGCTCAGCCCTTGACGGCCCCCTGCAACCCGGAGACGATGCGCTTTTCCATCGCAAGGAAGAATACCAGCGCCGGGATCATCGCCAACGACGTGAAGGCCAGCACGCCGGCGGTGTCCTGGGCGTACTCGGTGGAGAAGTTCGCCACCCCCAGCGGCAGCGTCTGGTCGGCCGGGGCGGTGAGGATCAGCAACGGCAGCAGGTAAGCGTTCCAGGAGGCCACGAACGCCAGCACCCCCACGGTGACCAGCCCCGGCCCGGACAGCGGCAACAAGATGCGCCAGAAGAACCCGATCCGGGAGGCGCCGTCGATGAGGGCGGCCTCCTCCAACTCGGTAGGCAGGGCGCGCAGGAACGGGCGCAGGATCACCACCGTCATCGGCAGCGCGAACGCCGCCTGCGGCAGGGCCACCCCCCACACCGAGTTGGTCAACCCCATGTCCCGGATCATCAGGAACAGCGGGATGATCGCCACGGTCAGCGGGAACAGCAGACCCAGGGTGAACACCAGGAACAACACCTCCCGTCCGGGGAAGGTGTACCGGGCCAGCGGGTATGCGGCCATCACCCCGGCCACGCAGACGATCGCGGTGGTCAGCACCGCGATCACGGTGGAGTTCCACGTCAGTTGCCAGAACTGTGCGGAGGTGAGTACGTCGATGTAGTTGGTGACCACCCACGGGTCGGGCATGCCCACGGGGTTGGCCGCCAGTTGGGCGTTGGTGCGGAACCCGCCGAGGATCGCGTACAGCACCGGGCCCACGGTGATCGCCACCACCACCAGGGCCACCGCGTACACCAGCGGGTTGCCACCGGAGTAGGCAGATGATCGGCGACGGCGCCGCTGCTCGGGTGCATCAGCCACCGGGTCGCGCACTGGGGCGACGGGGACACCGGTCATCGCACAGCCCTCCTACGCCGTCGCCTCGCCGGGGCCTCGGCCACGTCGCGGCGCAGGATGAACACCTGGTACAACGCCGCCAGGGTCAGGGAGATCACGAACAGCAGCACCGCCACGGCCGAGGCGTACCCGTACAGGCTGCGGTTGGTGCCCTGGTCGATCAAGTACACCGCCATCGTCACCGTGGCGTTCGCGGGGCCGCCGCCGGTGAGGATCCACACCATGTCGAACAGTTGCAGCGACCCGATCATGGACAGGAAAGCCCAGGTGCGGATCGTCGGCCCCAGCAGCGGAATAGTGATCTTGCGCTGCACCTGCCACCAGGTGGCGCCGTCGATCTGGGCGGCCTCGTACAACTCCGGCGGCACTCCTTGCAGCCCGGCGAGCATGAGGATCACCGCCAGGCCCAGATACTTCCAGGTGAGCACCCCCAGCACGGTCCACAGTGCGATGTCGGGGTCGGCCAGCCACAACTGCACCCACTCGCCCAGGCCGGCGGCCTCCAGGAGGGCGTTCAGCATGCCGCGTGGTTGCAGCAACAGGAACCACACCACCCCGGCCACCACCTCGGCCAGGACGTAGGGGATGAAGATCACCACCCGCAGCAGTGACTGGCCGCGCATCTGCCGGTTCAGCAGCAGGGCGATGCCCAGGCCCAGGGGCAGCTGGACTACCACCGACAGCACCACGATGGTCAGGTTGTTCACCACGGCATCGGTGAACACCTCATGGCCCAGGGCGCGGACGTAGTTCTCCAGCCCCACCCAGTTCTCCAGGGGCCCCAACCCGTTCCACCGGTAGAAGGAGTACCGCACCGCCTGGGCCACCGGGAAGGCGATGAAGGTGGCCACCAGGGCCAGGGCGGGGGCGACGAAGAAGGCGATCTCGGCCCGCTTGCGCCAGGCGCCGGCCCGCCGTTTGCGGGCAGCCGGAGGCACCCCGGCGCCGGCCCCCTCAGGTGCGGAACCTGAGCGTGCCGGCGGGGCGTGCACGTGCTGCGTCATCGGGCGGTTCTCTCAGCGTGGTCTCGTCGCATGGTGTCCGCGAAACTTCAGCATGGTCCTTCGGCGCGGCTCGGCGGCCCGGAGCTGGGCGCTCACTCCTGGGCGGCGGCGTCGACCATCGCGTCCACCACGCCCTGCGGGGTGCCTGAGCCGGCGAAGATCGCCACCACTGCCTCGTTCATCGCCCCGCCGATGTTCTCCCCGAAGGCGGTGTCGAAGTAGAGCTGCACCAGCGGCGCCTCATCGCGGGTGTCCAGCAGTTCGGCCAGAGCCTCATCGGTCACCGAACCGGAGGCGGCCGGGTTGGTCGGCAGCCCCATGTCGTTCTCCGCGAACCCGGTCTGCACCTCATCGCTGAGCAGGTACTCGGCGAAGTCCACCGCAGCGTCCGGGGCATCGGCGTTCACCGCCCAAGCATCCCCACCCCCGAGCACCGCATCCTGGTCGCCTGCTCCGCCGTCGATCGCCGGGAAACCGAACCAGCCCAGGTTGAACGGGATGGTGTTGTCCTCACTCAGCCCCTGCATCACCCCGGGTTCCCAGTGGCCGGCCAGTTCCATCGCCACCTGTTCCGACGCCAGCAGCCCCGAGGCGCTGGTGGGCCCGGTCTGTGCCGGGGTGGCCAGGAACCCCGCGTTGAACGGTTCGGTGGCGATCAACTCCTCCAGGTGTTCACCGGCGGCGACCCAGCAGTTGTCGGAGAAGTCGTGCTGTTCCACCGCGGCTACCACGGCATCCTCGGGGCAGGCCCGCAGGGCGTAGTAGTAGTAATAGTGCGCCGCGGGCCAGCCCTCCCCGGCGCCGACCGAGACCGGCTCGATGCCCGCGGACTTCAGCGCCGCCACGGTGTCGTCGAACTCGGTCATCGTGGTGGGCACCTCGGTGATGCCAGCCTGGTCGAACAGGTCCTGGTTGTACCAGAAGCCCACCACCCCGCTGGAGAACGGCAGGGCGTAGACCCGCTCCTCCACGGTGTAGCCGCCGGTGTACGCCTCGATCACGCTGATGGTGTCGGCAGCGTCATCGGTCAGGTCCCGCAGCAGCCCGGCGTCGGCGTGCGCAGCGGTCTCCCCGCCCCCTCGTTCCATGAAGATGTCCGGGTGGTCGCCGGTCTGGAAGGCGGCATCCAGCCGGGTGAGCATGTCATCGTGGGCGATGGCCGTGATGTCGATCGTCACGCCCGGGTTGTCGGCCATGAAGTCCTCGGCGACCTGTTCGTAGTAGGACCGGCCCGGGTCGTTGTTGGAGTTGTGCCACCAGGTGATGGTGACCTCCTCACCGGCGGCGGCGTCCTGCCCGGTCGCGCCCCCGTCGCCGTCAGCATCGGCTTCGCCACCGTTACAGGCGGCCAATACCAGCGCGGCCACACCGGCGGTGGTGATCGCCACCGCACCTCGACGTCGAGACATGTCTCCTCCTCGGTCACCCTTGACAGTGACAAGAATGTTGTCATGCGAAACAAATCATGTCAATCGATTTCGATAACGATTTACAAACACCGCCCGAGCCGCCCTTTCGCCGGTTAGGTTGGGCAGATGGCTGCTCATCCGGGGCGAATCACCATCGCCGACGTGGCGCGGGCGGCGGGCGTGTCCACCGCGACGGTGTCCAAGGTCATCAACGGCCGCTACGGCGTGGCGGCGAGCACGGGCGCGCGGGTGCGGGACGTGATCGAGGAACTCGGGTACGTCTCCAGCCTTGGCGCCCGCAGCCTGCGCAGCCGCCGCACCGGGGTACTGGGCATCCTGGTGGCCGACTTCGAACCCTTCAGCACCGAACTGCTCAAGGGCGCCTCCCGGGCCGTGCATGACACCGGGTATGAACTACTCGCATACTCGGTGGGCCGGGTGGCGCAGGAGACCACCGGGTGGGAGCGGCGCTCACTCAGCCAGTTGCACGGCACTTTGATCGACGGGGCGATCCTGTGCACCCCCACCATCGAGGCCGTGCCGGCCGGGCTGTCCGTCGTCGCCGTCGACCCCCATGCGGGCCCGACGGCGCTGCCCACCGTGGACTCCGACAACCTCGGCGGGGCGGTGCTCGCCACGAACCACCTGCTGGACCTGGGCCACCGGCGCATCGCGTTCATCGGCGGGCGTGATGATCTGAACTCTTCCCGGGAGCGCGAGCGGGGCTATCGGGCCGCGATGCAACGCGCCGGGGTGGGGGTGGAGGAGAGGTTGGTGCGCCACGGTGACTACACCACTGCCGCTGCGGCCTTCGCAGTGGCCGAGCTGTTCGCCGCCCCCGATCGACCCACCGCAGTGTTCGCAGCCAATGACCTCTCCGCGCTCGGTGTGCTGCAGGCCGCAGCGGAGGCGGGCCTGTCCGTGCCCGCCGACGTCTCGGTGGTCGGGTTCGACAACATCCCCGAGGCGGTCCTCGCTGCCCCGCCGCTCACCACGGTGGACCAGCCGATCCAGCAGATGGGCGAACACGCGCTGACGATGCTGATCGACCTATTGGCCGGAGCGGAGGTGGACGAGCATATTCGCCTGCCCACCCGGCTGTTGGTCCGCGACAGTTGCGCATCGCCGACCCCGACCGACAAACCAGCCATGGAAAACCAGCAACATCGGTAGAGTCGATGCGGTGCTCGGCAACCACCACACC
>DATGSR010000145.1:0-6910 GCA_035302405.1 Beutenbergiaceae bacterium | reverse complement strand
GGTGTTGGATCGCCCCGGAGATCCCCAGGGCCACATACAGTCGCGGGGAGACCGTGACGCCGGTTTGTCCGACTTGGGTCTCCGGTGGGGCATACCCGGCATCCACCGCCGCCCGCGACGCCCCTACCGCCGCGCCGAGTGTGTCGGCGAGTTGTTCCACCAGGGCGAAGTCTTCCTTCGAGCCCACCCCGCGGCCACCGGAGACCACCACATCGGCCCCGCGCAGGTCCGGACGCTCCGAGACCGCGCTGGCCTCCTGGATGCTGTCCACCGGCACCCCGGCAGCCGCTTCCACCTCACCCCGGGTGACCTGCGGTGCGCTAACTGGTTCACCCTGGGCGGAGATGGCCCCTTCGCGCACCACGGCGACGGCCAGGTCGCCTTCCAGGACGGAGTCCACCTCGTACTCACCGCCGAAAACCAGATGGGAATACACCACCTGCCCATCGCGGTCGGTCATATTCACCACATCCAGGGCCAACCCCGCCCCGGTGCGCACCGCGAACCGGGCCGCGGCCTCCCGGGAGGCCAGTTCGTCAGCGGCCAGCACCAAGGCGGGTGAGTACTCCTTGGCCGCGCTCTCTAACGCGGCTACTGCCGGGCCCACCAACACGCTCCCGGCCTGCGGGGAGGCGGCCAGGTGCACATGCGCGGCACCCAGGGCGCCCAGGGCCTCAACGAGACCCTCACCGGCATCGGCACCCGCGGGCACCACCGCCACGGGGGTGCCGAACTGGGCCGCCAGCCCAAGCAGCGGGCCCGCGGAGGGTGCTGGCTGGTTGTCGTGGTGGTCGATCAGCACAAGAACATTCGCCATGACTACGTCTTCTTCCTTACGTGAGTTTCCGCCGGGCCGGTTAGATGAGTTTCTGCTCGACCAGGAACTGGGCCAACTGCTTACCGCCATCGCCCTCATCGACGATCTTCACGCCGGCTTCGCGAGCCGGGCGGGCAGCAGCGGAGACCACCACCGACCGGGCCGCATCCGCACCCAACCCAAGATCCCCCAGCGACAACACCTGCATGGGTTTCTTCCGGGCCCGCATAATCCCCCTAAAGTTCGGGAACCGCCCCTCCGGGGTCCGCTCGGTCACCGAGATCACCGCCGGCAACCCCGCCCTCACCTGCGCATCCCCACCAGAAACCCCCCGCACACCACTGACGCCGTCGGCGGTGATGGTCACCTGGTCCAAATGCGTCAAGTGGGCAACCCCGAGGTGTTCGGCCACCATCGCCGGCACCACCCCACCCCCACCATCGGTAGCCACATCCCCTGCCACTACCAGGTCGAAACCCTCGCGCTGGATCGCGGTCGCCAGTACTTGGGCGGTGCGCAGCACATCGGCACCCGCCAACTGCTCATCCACCACATGCACCGCAGAATCCGCGCCCATCGCAAGCCCCTTGCGCAGTGATTCCTTCGCCGAAGCCGGCCCCATGGTCATCACCACCACCTCAGCATCAGCGGAATCCTTGTACACCAGCGCGGCCTCGATCGCCCGCTCCCCGACCTCATCAATCACCGCCTCACTGGCGTCCCGGTCCACCCACCCGGTCTCAGTGTTCAGGTGACGTTCTCCCCAGGTGTCGGGCACCTGTTTGATCAGTACGACGATCTTCATGTGTTCGATTCCCGTCCATTCATTCACAAAGTCGTGTGGCCTTGCCGGGGCGTCCATTTCGTGTAGTGATCTCTACTCCGAGACAGCACGGGCAGGAATGGCGACACCGCTGCCATCCACCGCTACGCAGCCCTCCCGGGAGCGTCGGCACCCGTCTCCGCCCTCTCGAACCAGCCCAGACTAGCCAAGCGGCCCGTGCTTGTATACAAGTAACGGCCAATTGTTCGCCAAACGGCGCCTGGATGGAGGCAATGCATACACCCGGTTTCTGCATGTCGCGAAAGAGATGGCGCGAATCACCGTAAACGGCCGTCAATCCGATAGCGGCGCCCGCTTCGGTTCGCCCGCACCAGGCTGGTTCCCCCGGGCACCACGCCAGACTGGTCCACGCCGGCACCGCGTCAGGCTGGTACAACCGAGGCACATCGGCCCAGCTACGCCGACCTCCGCGCCTTCTTCAGTAACTCCCGCGCCATGACCACGCGCTGGATTTCGTTGGTGCCCTCGTAGATCTGGGTGATCTTCGCATCGCGCATCATCCGCTCCACCGGGTAGTCCTGGGTGTAGCCGTACCCACCCAGTAACTGCACCGCCTCGGTGGTGACTTCCATCGCGGTGTCGGAGGCGAAGGCCTTGGCGGCTGCGCCGAAGAACGGCAGGTCGGGGTCATCGAGTTCGGATTTGCCCGCGGCGGCGTAGGTGAGGCTGCGGGCGGCTTCGATCTTCATGCCCATCTCCGCCAGTTTGAACTGCAGGCCCTGGAACTCGGCGATCGGCCGCCCAAATTGCTCCCGTTCCTGCACGTAGCCCAGCGCGAAGTCCAGCGCCCCCTGGGCCACCCCAACGGCCTGTGCCGCGATCCCTACGCGAGTGTGGTCCAGGATGCGCATCGCGAGCACGAAACCCGAGCCCTCCTCGCCGATCAACCGGTCGGCGGGCAGGTGCACGTTGTCGAAGTACACCTCACGGGTGGGTGAGCCCTTGATGCCCAGTTTCTTCTCCGGCGCCCCGAAGGAGACGCCCTCATCGCTCTTCTCCACCACGAACGCACTGACGCGCTCCCGTCGGGACTCCGGATCAGTCACCGCGAGCACGGTGTAGTACTGCGAAACCCCGGCATTGGTGATCCACCGCTTGACGCCGTTGAGGACGTAACTGCCGTCGTCGTTCTTGGTGGCGGTGGTCTTGATGCCGGCGGCGTCGGACCCGGCGTCCGGTTCGGACAGGCAGTAGGAGAACATCGCCTCACCCTTGGCAACAGGGGTGAGGTACTTGTGCTTCATCTCCTCCGATCCGGCCATCATCACCGCCAGTGAGCCGAGTTTGTTCACGCCGGGAAGGAGTGAGGCGGACATGTCCACCCTGGCGACCTCCTCGACAACCATGCAGGAGGCCAGGGCATCGGCGCCCATTCCGCCGTACTCCTCGGGAATGTGCGGAGCGAGAAAGTCGGTGGCCGCCAGTGCGTCGTATGCCTCCTGCGGGAAGCGGCTGTTGGCGTCCACGTCGGCGGCGTGCGGGGCGATCTTCGCCTCCGCGACGTCTCGGATCGCGGCGCGCAGTTCCTGGTACTCCTCGGGTAACACGAATGCTTGCGTACTTGCTACCGCCTGGGTGCTCATCGGGGACTCCTTGTGGTCGTCGTCATCGTCGGGAAGTCGTGATCTCGGGCAGCGTCCGGGACCGCAAGCCTGGTACGCAGTTCCATCTTCACGGTACCATGTTCCAACTACGGACAGTAGTGTTTGCGGCGAAGGCGCACGCACGCACGACGACGCAACACGGCCGGACAAGAGGAGACGGGTGTGAGTGAGGCGGTCAACTCGCGCAACCACCAACGGGAGCGAGTGATCAGCGCGGCCTTCGACCTGTTCGCCGAGCGCGGCTACGAGGGCACCACGGTGGAGGCGATCGCCGACCGTGCCGGAGTGGGCCGGACCACCTTCTTCCGGATGTTCCGCGCCAAGGAGTCGGTGGTGTTCCCAGCCCACGACCGGCTGCTGGCGGCCATCGAGGCCAGGCTGACCACCGCCCGCCCGGGCACGGAGAAGGTAGCCCTCTCCGAGGCCTCGGAACTAGTGCTGGAGCAGTATCTGCGCGAGGGAGAACGCGCCAGGCAGCGCTATGCCCTCACCCGCGAGGTGGAGGCGCTCCGCGAACGAGAGCGGGCCAGCATCTTCCAGTACGAGCGGCTGTTCCGGCGCTTCATCCACCGGTGGTGGGGCGGGGATCGCGAAACCCTGCTGCGCGCAGAATTGGCAGCGAACGCCGTGGTCACCGCGCACAACCACGTGCTGCGCGCCTGGTTACGCGGCGAAGTGGGCGCTGAGGAGGCCAGGACGTGGTTCCGGGAAGTGATCCGGGATTTGGACTCCCAGTTGTCCTGGTATGAACGCCCCGTCCACGCCCCAGGCCGCCGGGAACACACCGGCGAGCACGACGGCGTCAGTGCGGCGAGCGAGGGCGGGCCGGCGGTGATCGTGGTGCGGGACGCCAACGAGTTCCATGAACTGGTGCCCCGGATCCAAGAACTGCTCGAGTAGCGGCCGTCCACCTCGGGGTCAGTTTCCCGCCGCTGGCTGCGTGTCGGCTGGTACCGCCGGCCAAGGAGTGGCAACCATGGCGCCTGGATACAGGCGGGTGCCGAGCGGCGTTGGCCGCCCTCGCTGCCAGTCAGCCGGCGGACCGCGTCAACTCCAGCGCGCGCCGGTAGATCGTCTCCTCATCGAGCAACACGTCCAGTGCCGCATCGCCCAGCGGGATAAGACTGTCCGCCGAGGCTACCCGCGCCACCCGGCCGGTGTATCCGCCGTCGGCCAGCGCAGCGATGACGGCCTCGGACACTCCTCCGGACCGGCGGGTCTCATCGACCACCAACACCTTCCCGGTGGCCTCCGCCGCAGCGAGCAGATCCTCCTCCGGCAACGGCGCCAGCCAGCGAATATCGAGTACCCGGGCGTGCACTCCCTCGGCTGCCAGGCGCTCGGCCACCCGCAGGCTCATGTACAGCCCGTTCGCCCAGGACACCAGCGTCAGATCCGTCCCGTCCGCATAGACCCGCGCCGATCCGATTGGTACGTGCGCCTGCTCCCCCGGCCCGACGTAGGGGTCGGTCCACAGCCCATCGCCCTCGTCGTGCAAATCTCTGGTGTGGTAGAGCGCGATCGGCTCCAGGAACACCGACACGGTGCCATCGGCGAGGCCCGCCGCGACCAGGGTGCGCAGCATCGTCCCGGCGTCCTCGGGCCGCGCCGGGGAGGCGATCACCAACCCGGGGATGTCCCGCAGCGCGGCCACCGAGTTGTCGTTGTGGAAGTGCCCGCCGAACCCCTTCTGGTACCCGTATCCGGCGATGCGCACCACCATCGGGTTGCGGTACCGACCTTGGGAAAAGTACGAGAGCGTCGCCGCCTCTCCGCGCAGTTGATCCGCCGCGTTGTGCAGATACGCCAGGTACTGTACCTCCGGGATCGGCAGCAGCCCGGCCAGACCCGCACCCAGTCCCACACCGAGCACAGTCTGCTCATCCAACAAGGTGTCGAACACCCGCGCCGGCCCGAATGACCTCCGCAGTCCCCGGGTGACGCCGTAGACACCGCCCTTGACGGCGACGTCCTCCCCAAACACCACCGCCTGCGGATGGGTTGCGAGCACGTCATGCAGCGTGCGGTTGATCGTCTGAGCGAGTGTCATCGCACCGCCTGCGGCCGTCGAAGAGGTTCCGGAAACTGTTGCCTCCCGGCCCGCTTGGGCGCGCGGTTCTGACCCAGCGCGCTGATCGGTGGTCGGGGCGCGAGTTGCTCCTGGAGTCTGGGTGGCAAGCGCCCGAACGGCGTCCGGGCGCCGCGGTGCCAGTGGCGCCATGATCTGCTCGCGGCCGGCGAGTTTGGGTAACTGGATGACCTCCTCGGCCAACTTCGCGATCCGCTCGCGCGCCTCCTGGTACCGCTCCAGCACCTTCCGCGGGGTGAGGACATGGGCCTCGACCAAGAACCGCGCGGTGCCCAGCACCGGATCCTGGGCCATCTCCGTGGCGATCGCCGCGGGCGTCCGGTAGGCACCCTCGATGTCCGAACCCGCGTGCCCCATCAACCGCACCGTGCGGATGTGCAGGAAGGCCGGACGACGACGCAGGCGCACGTACTCAGCGGCGCGCCGGGCGGCAGCAAGCACCTCGGGCAACCTCGCGCCGTCGGCATCGAAATACCGCAATCCGGGACGGTCCTGGTAGGCGTGAGCGATCCAGCCGGCCGGGGTGGGCACCGAGATCCCCAGCCCGTTGTCCTCGCACACGATCAGCAGGGGCACCGGCAGCCCGCGGTAGGCCACCTGCAGGGCCGCGTTCACCGCACCGGTCGCGGTGGAGTGGTTCATGGAGGCATCGCCGAAACTGGCCACCACCACCGCATCGGCGGGCCACGGCGTGTCAACGCCCAGTTTCTTGGCGAGCGGGAGGCTGAACGCGAGTCCGAGCGCCCGCGGTGCATGGGAAGCGATGGTGGACGTCTGCGGGATGATGTGCAGTTCCTTGCGCCCGAACACCTTGTGCCGCCCGCCGGCGATCGGTTCGGAGGCGGCTCCGACGAGCCCGAGCAGCACGTCGCGCTCCCCGTCGATGCCGGGCACCTGTCGAGCGCGCTGGAGGTAGAAGGCCCCGGACCGGTAGTGCAGTAACGCCGGGTCGGTGGGTCGCAGTGCGGCGGCCACCGCTGCGTTGGCCTCGTGCCCGGCGGAGCCGATCGTGTAGAACCCTTCGCCGCGGGCGCGCAGGTCCCGGGCGGCGAGGTCCAGGTGGCGGGAGCCGACCTGGGAGTCGAAGAGGTCGAGTGCCTCCTCGGCCGCGATCCCCAGCGGTGCGGGCTGGTCGGGAACGGGCAGGGCGGCAATCTGGTCGAGGAAGTACTCATCGACCTTGTGCACCGTTGACACGTTCTCCTCCCCGATCAGTTTGTTAGTCGACGATCACAGTCACCACACATGACTGCGCCCCACGACTAACCGCTATTCCGCACCGCCGTTCACGTGCTCACCCGAACTCCACACCCTGGGCCAGCGGCAACTCGGTGGAGTAGTTCACCGTGTTGGTGGTGCGGCGCATGTAGATCTTCCACGCATCGCTGCCGGACTCCCGCCCGCCGCCGGTGTCCTTCTCCCCGCCGAACGCCCCGCCGATCTCCGCCCCGGAGGGGCCGATGTTGACGTTGGCGATGCCGGTGTCGCTGCCGGCCGGGGACATGAACGTCTCGGCCTCCAGCACGTCGCGGGTGAAGATCGACGACGAGAGCCCC
>DATGSR010000144.1:0-6644 GCA_035302405.1 Beutenbergiaceae bacterium | reverse complement strand
GCCGGAGGTTCGCCTCCTGCGTTTCGGCGTCCTCCGCCTGCACCGCCTCGGCACGCTTCGTGCTGGGATCAGTGCTCCGCTTCGGTTTCAAATAGTCGGAGAGGCGCTGCAGGATACCCATAACCAGAGGGTAACGGTGATAGCGTTTGTCGGCTTCCTACAAACCACGCCTTATCCTCGGGTGCATGGCCCGCTCTCAGGAATCAACCGGTCACCTGTCTGGTGGCGCACACCTCGCTGGTAGCGCGCAGACGGTGCGCCGATTGCGTACCGGATCGGATCTGCTGACCTCGGCGGCCCTGCGCCGGTTGGATGCCGACCTGGCCTGGTACCGGGCACTGCCCGCCGAAGACCGCTCCTGGATCGGTCTGGTGGCCCAGGCGGGCATCGCCAACTTCATCTCCTGGTACGAAAAGCCCGACTCGGGCTCGTTCAACGCCGCCGAGATCTTCCGTGCCGCGCCGCCGGAATTGACCCGGTCGATCTCTTTGCAGCACACCCTGCAACTGGTGCGCATCGTGGTGGAAACCGTCGAGGAGCACGCCGAGCAGTTGGCGCCGGCCGGCCAGTACGCACAACTGCGGGAAGCGGTCCTGATCTACTCCCGGGAAGTCGCCTTCTCGGCCGCCGAGGTGTACGCCCGTGCCGCTGAGACCCGTGGCGCGTGGGACGCCCGCCTGGAGGCGTTGGTGGTCGACTCCCTCTTGCGGGGCGACCCCGACGATTCCCTGCACTCCCGTGTCGCAGCCCTCGGCTGGGCCGGTTCCGGCAACACATTGGTGATGGTGGGCACCACGGACGGGCCGATCGACGACGTACGCGCAGCCGACCTGCGCCGCGCCGCACGCCGCGCGGCACAGGATGCACTCGTGGGAATCCAGGGCGACCGGCTCATCGTAGTGCTGGGAGGTCCCGGCAACCTCCGCGAGCAAGCCGAGACGCTCGTGAATCGATTCGGTCCCGGCCCGGTAGTGATCGGCCCCCTGGTGGGCGAACTCGCCGACGCCGGACGATCAGCCCGAGCGGCGCTCTCCACGCTGCACGCCGTCCACGCCTGGCCCGCAGCACCTCGGCCGGTGATGGCAGACGAACTGTTGCCCGAACGCGTGCTCATGGGCGACCCCGATGCCCACCGCACGATGCTCAGCGATGTCTACGCCCCGCTGTTGGCAGTCGGCGGACCCCTGTTGGAGACGCTCTCCGCCTACCTCAACGAGGGGCGGTCCCTGGAGGCCACGGCGCGCCAACTGTACGTCCACCCCAACACGGTGCGATACCGCTTGCGCCGCATCAGCACGATCACCGGTTGGGACCCCACCGACGCTCGGGAGGGCTTCGTCCTGCAGATCGCTATCGCCTTGGGACGGCTCGATGACAGTACCGGCACGGCCCGATAGCCGGCGCCGCAGGTTGAGGGTCCATTATGGTGCACGGCCACTGTGCCGCCGGCCCTCCCCCTTTTTTCGCCGAAATCACCAAACCGTCCATTCCGAGAACTCGTACGCCGTCGCGGCAGCAGAATGTACAATCCGCTGTGCCACGCGCCACAACTGCCCTGCAGGGTCTACTCCGGATGTGGGGGCGTGGGCTAGGTTTGTCGCATTGCTACAACCACCAATGCAGAGCTTCGTGCGTTCCATTGTCTGCATCTGGTGCCCTGCGACGGAAAGGTGTAAGGAGTGATCGCACTCCTGTGTCCGGGCCAAGGCGCCCAGAAACCCGGCATGCTGGCTCCGTGGCTGGAGACTGACTCCGCAGCGGGCCTCCTCGCCGACTTCAGCGCGGCCGCCGAGGTCGACCTGCAGTCCTTGGGCACCACGGCGGAGGCGGAGACCATCAAGGACACCGCCGTCGCCCAGCCCCTGATCGTGGCCGCCTCGCTGTTGACACTCGACCGGCTCCAACAAGCGCTCGGCCCGCTACCACAGTGGGCGGGAGCCGTGGCGGGCCACTCGGTGGGAGAATTCGCCGCGGTGGCAGCCGCAGGCATCCTCAACCCCGTGGACGCGGTTCGGCTGGTCGCCGTCCGCGGCCGGGCGATGGCCCAGGCCGCCGCACAGCAACCCACCGGCATGGCCGCGGTGATGGGCGGCGATCAGGACCAGATCCTCGCCCTCCTCCAAGAACGTGAACTGGTCGGCGCCAACATCAACGGCGGCGGCCAGATCGTAGCCGCGGGGACCACCGAGGCCCTCGAGCAGTTCCGACTCGACCCCCCGGAGAAGACCAGGGTGATCCCGCTGGCAGTGGCCGGCGCATTCCACACTGAGCACATGGCCCCAGCCGTCGAACCGGTCGACGCCGCTGCCCGCTCACTTGCTCCGGCCGACCCGGCCATCACGCTGCTCTCCAACGCCGACGGGCAGCCGGTAGACAGCGGAGGAGTCGCCCTCAGCAGACTGACCGAGCAGATCACCTCGCCCGTGCGGTGGGACCTGTGCCAGCAGTACTTGGCTGACCAAGACGTGCAGTTGGCCATCGAATTGGCCCCGGGCGGGGTTCTCACCGGACTCGCCCGCCGCACCCTGCCCGGGGTCCGCACGGTCGCTATCAAGACACCCGACGACGTCGAGACCGCCGTCGCCGCGGTACAGGACATCAAGGAGGACCGATGACCCGCCTGCTACAGACCGCCCCGGTGCAGGCCACCCGGATCATGGCGGTGGGCGGCACGCGCGGTGACCAGGTCGTCACCAACGACGACGTCGCCGGCCCCATCAACTCCTCCGACGAGTGGATCCGGCAACGCACCGGTATCGCCACCCGGGTCTACGCCAGCCAGAGCGTGCTCGAACTGGCTCACGGCGCCGCCCAGGACGTCCTCGCCAGAGCCGGGATGAGCGGAGCGGAGATCGATGCCGTCGTGGTCTCCACCGTCACCCATTTCGAGCAGACCCCGTCCCTGGCCGCGCAGTTGACCGATCTCATCGGCGCCACGCCCGCGCCCGCGTTCGATATCTCGGCGGCCTGCGCCGGGTACTGCTACGGCATCGCCCAAGCCGATGCGCTGGTGCGTGCCGGCACCGCCCGGCACGTGCTGGTGGTGGGGGTGGAGAAGATGAGCGATTACATCGACCCCACCGATCGGACCATTTCGTTCCTGCTGGGCGACGGCGCCGGAGCCGCTATCGTGGGGCCCTCCTCAGAGCCCCGGATCGGCCCCACGGTGTGGGGAAGTGACGGCGGGCAGGCCTCGGCGATCTACCAAACGCACTCCTGGCTGGACCATCGCCGGGCCGAGTTGGGCCAGGACGTCCCCCAGACGCCGCACCAGGCCGAGGAGGTCTCCACGATGCAGACCCCGACGCTGCGGCAACAAGGACCGACCGTGTTCAAGTGGGTCATCTCCACGATGCCCGGCATCGCGCGGCGGGCCGCAGAAGCTGCCGGTGTGGACTTGCAGGACATCGATGTGTTCATCCCCCACCAGGCGAACATGCGGATCACCGACCAACTACTGAAGTTGCTCAAATTGCGCGACGACGTGGTGGTGGGCCGGGATATCGCTGACACCGGCAACACCTCCGCCGCCTCGATCCCGCTGGCGACCGAGCGCCTGCTACGTGAAGGGCAGGCCAAGAGCGGGGACCTGGCGCTGCAGATCGGCTTCGGCGCGGGCTTGGTCTACGCCGCCCAAGTGGTGGTCCTCCCCTAAAACGCCGGTGTGGATCACCCGCATCTGTCCCTGGGTGCACCACACTGCATCAGTGCACAACCTCGCAACGCCCCAATCAGAAGGAGACAAGATGGCACACAGCGAAGAAGACATCCTGGCCGGCCTGGCCGAGATCGTGAATGAAGAGACCGGTCTGCCCACTGACCAGGTGCAGCCCGAGAAGTCCTTCACCGACGACTTGGACATCGACTCGCTGTCGATGATGACCATCGTGACGCTGGCCGAGGAGAAGTTCGAAGTCCGCATCCCGGACGAGGAAGTGAAGAACCTCGCCACCGTCGGAGACGCAGTCAAGTACATCACCGCCAACCAGGGCTGAACGCCCGCACCGGCCGGCAGTGCGCCGCTGGGCCCGCACCATTCGGTGCGCCCAGCGGCTTCGCACACCGCCCGACCCCCGATCCCACTGGCAGTACGTGAGGAAGAGGCATGAGCGATAGCACAGAAGTCGTCGTCACAGGTCTGGGAGCAACCACCCCGTTGGGTGGGGACGTCACCAGCACCTGGCAGGCGGCACTGGCCGGACGATCCGGTGTGCGCACCCTGGAACAGGAATGGGTGAGCGAACACGAACTGCCGGTCACGTTCGCCGGACAGTTGGCGGTGCCCGCCGAGGACGTCCTCGCCCGTCCGCAGATCCGCCGGATGGACCCCAGCGCCCAGTACGCCATCATCGCCGCGCGCGAGGCTTGGGCCGACGCGGGCGAACCCGAACTTCCCGGGGAGCGGCTCGGTGCGGTGATCGCCTCCGGGATCGGCGGGGTGTGGACCCTGTTGGACGCCTGGGACACGTTGAAGGAGAAGGGCGCCCGGAGGGTGCTCCCGCTGACGGTGCCGATGCTCATGCCGAACTCCCCGGCCGCCTACGTGTCATTGGAGTTGGGCGCGAAGGCCGGGGCACACACCCCGGTATCCGCCTGTGCGTCGGGTGCGGAGGCCATCGGTTACGGACTCAACATGATCCGCAGTGGCCGTGCCGACGTAGTCGTCGTCGGCGGCACCGAGGCGGCGATCCACCCGTTGCCCATCGCCGCCTTCGCCAAGATGCAGGCCCTTTCCACTCGCAATGACGACCCAGCGGCGGCCTCGCGGCCATACGACGTCAACCGGGATGGATTCGTGCTCGGGGAAGGCGCGGGTGTGCTCGTGCTGGAACGCGGCGAACACGCACGAGCCCGCGGTGCAACCATCTACGCCCGCGTGGCCGGTGTGGGAATGAGCGCGGACGCCTACGACATCGCACCTCCCGACCCCTCGGGTGCGGGCCAGGCACGGGCCACCGAACTGGCCTTGGAGGACGCCGGCATCGAACCCGACGACGTGGTGCACATCAACGCCCACGCCACCTCCACCCCGGCCGGCGATGGCGTCGAGGCAGCGGCGATCCGGAGGGTGCTGGGTTCGAGCGCTGAGCAAGTGGCGGTATCGGGCACCAAGTCGATGACAGGCCATCTGCTCGGCGGCGCGGGAGCGTTGGAGGCGATCTTCACGATCCTGGCAGTCCGGGACCGGACGGCTCCACCCACCATCAATGTCACCGAGTTGGAGGACGACCTGGGCATTGATGTGGTGCGGGACCAGGCGCGGCCACTGCCTCAGAGCGATATCGCTGCGCTGAACAACGCCTTCGGCTTCGGGGGACACAACGTGACGTTGGCGATCACCTCAGTCTGAGTCGGGTGGCGGGTCTTATCCCGCCGCAGGGCCGGACGCCGCTGGCGAATCCTTACCTGAAGTTGACTCCCCCGTCGGCAGCGGCGGTGGCGTCACCCCACCCGGTGCAGCCAACGCACCGGCACCCCGGCACCGGCGTACCGGAAGGGTTCCAACTCATCGTCCCAGGCCTGCCCCAACGCCAAGTCCAATTCGCGCTGGAGCGTGGCGGGATCGCCGATATGGGCGATCGCGGACCGGATCCGGTCTTCAGGAACCACGATGTTGCCGTGGACGTCGGTTTGGGCGTGGAAGATGCCCAAGTCCGGGGTGTGACTCCACCGCCCACCGTCGGAGCCGCGAGAGGCTTCCTCTGTCACTTCATAGCGCAGGTGTGTCCATCCCCGCAGGGCCGAGGCCAACCGGGCACCGGTGCCCGCTTGTCCGGTCCACGACATCTCCGCACGGAGCAAGCCGGGCGCTGCCGGCTGATCCGTCCAGGAAAAGGAGACACGCGTATCCAGCACCGAGCCTGTCGCCCATTCAATATGCGGGCACAAGGCGCGCGGTGCAGAGTGCACGTATATAACACCGCGGGTGATCACACCTGACATGCTGGTCCCTCCGTTTGGTCGAGATACGTCTTCCCCAACGCTCTCGCTGCCATCCGGATCAAACCCGCATCGCGGTCTTGTTTCTCCTATCATGCCGCATTCGGGCTAGTTTGTGCACCTTTGCCCAGGGTGAGGCCCGACCTGGTGCTCGTGATGGTGCCCGCCCGACGCAGTGGAGGTGCCCGCCGGCGCCGTGGATGTACCGGCCCGAGGATCATGAAGGTGCCCGCAACGGGCGCCCACCGCATCGGCTCCGCGGGCAGTCGTCACTATGACAGGAGCCGTTCCCGGACCTCTCGCATAGCCTGTTTGCGTAATTCGGGGTCGAGCCGTTGCAGGAACACCATGCCCTGCAGGTGGTCCATTTCGTGTTGTAGTGCGCGAGCCATCAGTCCCTCGCCCTCGAGCGTGACCTCGCGCCCGTCCAGATCGACGCCGCGAACCTTGGCGTACGCCGCCCGCGTAGTGGGGAAATATAGCCCGGGAACGGAGAGGCAGCCCTCATCACCGTGCTGAGTCTCGGCGGATAACTCCACGATTTCGGGGTTGATGATGTATCCGATTTGCCCGTCCACGTGCCACGAGAACGCTTGCAGGCTCACACCAATCTGATTGGCCGCAACACCGGCGCGGTCATCGGCATCCACGGTGTCCAGCAGATCTTGCACAAGCGCGCTGACCCGGTCATCGATCGTGGTCAC
>DATGSR010000143.1:0-2757 GCA_035302405.1 Beutenbergiaceae bacterium | reverse complement strand
GCGTTCCGGTGGCGAGGGGATAGGCCTGCGTGCGAGGGCCGCGGTCGATGGCCTGCCCGGAGTCCCAGTCGGTGCGCCAGATGCGCGAGTCGGCTACGTTGACGGGCACCTGCGCGCCAGCCTCGCTCGGCCGGGCGAGTTGCACCTGCGGTGAGGTCCATACCTGCTCGCCCTCGCCGTCGTACATCGTGGTGGTGCCCCAGGGGCCGCCGCACGCCAGGTGGCCGTCGGCGACGAGCAGGGGATTGCAGTCCAGCGGTTGGATCGTGGCGGTCTTAGCGTGTACGACGATGCTGTGGCGGCCGGAGGTCAGCACCGTGTTCGCTCCCAGATCGCCCCACTGCGGGAAGATGGCGACGGTGTGTTCCGCGCCGTCGATGTGATGCTGGGTGAGGAGTGGCTCACTCTCCGGATCCGCGGACAGGTCCACCGAACCGATCTGCGCGCCGCCGGCCAGATCGAGCACCAACAGCCGGTCCAGTACCTGCGGGGCCGACTCGGTGAGGAGCACCAGGGAGGTGTCGGTGGCTTGCAGGCTCCACACCCGGGTGACCGGCACCGGCCAGGAATCGACCACCTCACCGGTCGATGCGGCCAGCACGTAACCGGTCCACTGGTCGTCCGGGTCGGGAGCCAGGCACACCACAGTGTCCTGCGGCCCGGGTCGAAGGCTGCACTGCGCCCCGGGAAGGTCCCGCTGCCATCTCATCGCACCCGTTCGTGGATCCAGTCCGAGCACGGCACGGTGCTCCCCGTGCTCGACGAGCACCACCCACGCCCCTTCGGCGGCGATCACGGTGGCCTGTCCAGGTCTGATGTGGGAGGCGTCGTCCACGGTACGCAGCCGGGCGGGGCTCGCTTCGGTCGGATCCAACTCCGGGGCGTCGAACCGCCACACCACGGGGAAGGCGTCCGGTGCTGGCTCATCCACCGACGGGGCACTGGATACTGCCCGAGCCACCAGCCACACGACGGTGAGGACGGCGGCCAGCACCACCACGAACAGAGCGACCCCGGATAACGCGGCGAGGATGTCACCCACGAGGAACCGGCGGCGATCCTCGCGGCGGGTACCGGGGGAGTGCCCGGCATGGGGATCGAAGGAGTGCCCGGCGCCGCGGCCACGCGCCCAGTCGGGGATGACGGGCCGAGGCCGCCGCTTGCCCCGACCGCTGGAGTGTTCACCGACACCTGAGTACGGCTCCGGCGCCGTTCCCCTGCGGCGGGCACCGGGGCCGAAGTAGTCCGGCAAGTAGCCGCCGCCGGAAGAGCGCTCTCGGCGGGTGCGCCGGCGACGAGGGCCGCGCCGATGCGAACCTCGTGCCACGTGCTGCTCCTGTCTCTGGTGCCGCTGACGACGACGAATGGGCCGGGTCAGGGCAGGTCGAGGGCCTGCAGGTGGAACATGTCGGCTGCCACCAGGTGCTCATCGAGCACGTGGAGCGTCCCCGGGCGACTCCGGTGCCACAGTTCCTCACCGCTCTCCAGGTCCAACCCCACGACGCTCCACCCCGTCACCACGGCGACGTCATCGACCACCTTCACGCTGGTGAGGGAGTCGATGCCGGACATCGGTGCGCTCCAGCGGATACGGTTCTGCTCGGCGTCCAGGCTGAGGACTTCGGTCTCACCCACCAGGAACGGGTGCTCCGGGGTGCCGGTGGCCCGCGGCGCCCCAGGCACTGATGCCAGTTCCGCGCCTACTGTGCCCGAGGCCCAGTCCATCGCCCAGAGGGTTTCGTCCCGCACGTTGATGGGTACCTCAGCCTCGGTGTAGGCAGGATCAGCGAGTTGCACCCGCGGCGAAGTCCAGACTTCCTGCCCGTGGGCGTCGTAGAACACCGTCTCGTTGTAGTTCGAACACCCCAGAGCGTCCCCGACCACCACGGCGGCGGCGCAGGCGATGGTGCGCACCGTGCCCTCGGCGGGATCGATGAGCAGGTGCTCGGTCACGCCCAGCATCGCCACGTTCGGGCCGAGGTCGCGCCACCTGGGGTTCCACGGCAGCGTCCGTGTGGTCCCGTCGATCTCCCGCTCGTGGAAGAGCCACTCGTTGTTGTCGTCGTCCAGCAGATCCACCGACCACTGCTCGGCCCCGCCCGGAACGTCCAGCAGGGCGAGCCGGTCGTGGACCCGGGGAGCGGACTCGCTGATCACCAACAGGCCCTCGGTGCTCAGGTGCACGCCCCAGACGCCGGTCACCGGGATCTCCCAGGAGTCCAGTTCCGCACCGGTGCTCGCCTCCAGCAGGTATCCGTGCCAATCACCGTCCTGCCGGCCCACGCACACCAAGGCACCATCCTCGGTGGTGCCCGCGGCGCACATGCCCTGGCTCAGTTCGCGCTCCCACAGCGGAATCCCCCCGGACGGGTCCACGCCCGTGATCCACCGGCGGTCGTCCGTCTGCACCGCCGCCACCCAGGCCTCAGGGGTGACGGCCACCGGCGGATTATACGGCCCGGGGGTATGCGGGTCGCTGATCGCACCGAACTGGGGATAACCCGACCCGGCATCGACCAGATCCTCTGGATGCAGTTCCCACCGCACGGGCAGGTCGGCGTCCGCGTCGTCGTCCAGGTCCGGTGCGCCGGGCACGAACGAGCGGGGTGCGGAGGTGGACGAACCGAGGTACGAGCTGATCAGCCCGGCCCCGAGCGCGAGGGCAAGCACAACGGCGGTCAGCAACGCACCGGTGCGGGAACGGCTCCGTTCCTTCCGCTTGGCGCGCCGCTCCTCCCTGGTGGGGCGGAGCACGAA
>DATGSR010000142.1:0-16410 GCA_035302405.1 Beutenbergiaceae bacterium | reverse complement strand
GCCTCGCTCATCCCTCTACGATTGCACCGGCGTGGCCAACGTGCATTCCGGGCCGGACCGGCGGCAGCCACCCGAACGCGCTCCTCCCGGCCGCTCACCCACTGCGGCGCTCGCCCTGCGCAGCCGCCTCTTCGAGTTGGTCATCGGACAGCAGGCGCTCGTCTGGGTCGGCGGTGCCGCTGGGGATCTGGAAGCGCAGCGCCTCCATATACGGCGTGGCATCGCCCCGGCGGTAGCCGAGGAACTCCTCCCCGTAGTACTCGCGTGCCTCCTGCACGGTTTTCGCACCGGTCACGATGTCGTGCACCAGGTTCAGCGCGAGGTTGTTGGCCTGTTCGTCGTGGCACCGGGCCGACACCTCTCCCCCGGTGCGGTCTACCGTGACGCTGCCGTCGAAACTGACCACCTGCGAAACCACCTCGGGTGGGACGCGGTAGTCGATCACGGACGTGACCGAATCGGTATGCGGAACGGGGAAGTGATGGTCCTCGAACCACCTCGTCGCGACGAGGCGCTTCCACTCGCCGACGTTGTGCCACACGAGCAGACTCGCAGTCACTTCGTGGGGTTGGCCGTGGGCGTCGATGACGAGTTCGGCGGCCTCGCGGCTCTCCTCGGGCCACTCCTGCAACACGCGGGCGGCATCGGTCATCGGTCTCATCTCCTCGTGCTCGGGTTAGGCCAGCGTCACACCCGGCGCGGTGACGCGCATCCCGATGCCAGAACCTGCAGTGCGGCGATGGCGAAGGCACGCACCTCCATCCCCGCAACGGGACGCCCCTTCCCGACCGCGTCAGACGACGCGCTTCACCTTCCGGTCAGCGAGGGCAGAGCGATCGTCCTTCCGGTCAGCGGGGGCAGAGCGGTCGCTGGCGCAGGCGGTGCCAACGCGCGCCGGAGCGCCCCCGCCACTCATGCGGGCCGGGGCGCCGTCGGCGCGGGCAGGTGCCGAGGGGTCGCTACCAATGGCGTAGTTGTTGTTGGCAGCGGTCGGCGCCAGGAGACCGCCGGGGTGGCGGGTCGTCCGTTCGTAATCCGCCAGATAGCGCCCGAGCCAGTTCTCTTTGCGTGCCCGGCGTGCCCGGCCATAGGCATAGGCGGTGGCGAAGGGTTTCAGCCAAGCCTGCTCACCCATCCGGTACTCCGCACCGGCGACCAACCGACGCGCCAGGTCCGGCCGCTGCCGGTGCAAATACATGCGGGCCTCTTGGGCGTGCCAGGGGTTGGAGACGATCTTGATCCGGTCCGCTCCCTCGATCAGGGGGGCCGCATACACGATGTTCTCCCAGGTGTTGCGGGACTGTTCTTCAAGGACGATCTGCCCGGTGAAGCCGAGTTCCCGTGCGTAGCGTGCTAGCAGCGTTGCCTCGGAGGTGGCCCCCACTACAGCACCGCCGCAGCACACCAATCGGGTTTGCTTGGCTTCCGGGTCGATCGAGCGAACCGCCGCACGCACCCGCCACCGATTGGTGAGGTTGAGCCGGTCGGCGTCCTCGTTGCGGTAACCCAGGACCACCACGGCTTCGGTCGGCCCGGTTGCCGAGCCGATGAAACGCCGAGAGGAGCGGAAGTGGGAAATCTCGCCCCACACCACCAGGCCGAGGATCACAGCGGCCAGGTACAGAGCAAGCACGATGCCTACCTGTTCATCGCTGGGCGAAGAGAGACTATGCCGAGTGAAGCCGCCGTCCCGGGCGGTTCACCCGCGCCTGGAGGCTCGACGGTGGCGAGAAGTTCGCCGACGGAGACAAGACGATCAAAGGGGCGACGGATCTGGGCTGATGCGTCCACACACAAAACACTAACCGCTTTCGGCGGACGTGTGCGGCAACGAATCGGCAACGTTCGGTGAACCGCAGAGCACCGTCCGGTGAACGCGGGCGGAGGGTCAGTCCCCCTCGTCGATGGGTTGCTCCGGAGGTTCGTGCTGCTCCCCGGCGCCGCGGGCACCGACTGCGGTACCGATCACCAGGCCGATGGACGTCCCGAACACGATGCCCAGCGCCGGGTTGTCCGGAAATACTGCGAAGCCGAGCAGGATCCCCACCCCGGCCCCGAGCGCCAGGAACACCCCGATCCACTGGCCCATGTGCTTCGCGGACTCCGGCCCCCGGCCCTCCTGGTCATCTGCTGCGCCGTGCTCATCGGTCATGTGCTGAGACTAGCGGCGCCCTGGTACGGGGCGTCTCAGGCGGGGATGGCCTCCGCGATCGGGGCGGACCCGTCGTAGAAGTTGTAGGTGCCGCCGATGCCGGCGCGGTTGCGCACGCAGTGCACGATCACCTCGGCCACATTCTCCCGAGAGGTGACCTTGTGCGCATCGGACAGCGCGCCGTCGTCGGGCTCGCCGTTCTCGTCGACGAGCAGGATCGTGCCGGTGGCCGGGTCCATCGTCAGCGAGCCCGGGCCAAGGATCGTGAAGTCCAAAGTTGTGCTGCGCAGATGAGCATCGGCGTCGTGCTTGGCCTTGGCGTAGGGATAGAACGAACTCTCCGGGTCGATCCGGTCCACATCGACCGCGGCCCGGACGTAGGAGACCATGATGTACCGGCGCACCCCCGCCTGCTCCGCGGCCTGCATGGTGCGCAGTGCTGCTTCATAGTCCACCGCATGCGTGCGTGCGGGGTTCCCGCCGCCGGCGCCGGCGGAGAAGACCACTGCTGCCGCGCCCTCGAAAGCCTTCGCGAGGGCGTCCACATCGGCTTGTTCAATGTTGAGCACCACCGGTTCGGCGCCCGTGTCAGCCACGTCGGCCTGGTGCTCGGGGTTCCGGATGAGCGAGTGCACCTCATAGCCGGCGTCGATGAGTTTGGGGGCAGTGAGCAGCGCGATCCTGCCGTGCCCTCCCACGATCACCACGCGTCCGTTGGTTGCCACGGGCTTCCTCCTGCGTTGGTCCTGATGCGTCCGCTGCGAGGCTACCGAGGCCGCAAGCCACCCGCGATCCGGCGCGGCGCCAACCACTGACGCCGGCCGGCCCGAATGCCGGGACGCCCGGGCGCCGCGGTCACCGAAAGCCACCAGAAGCACACCGTGGTCACTGAAAACACAGCGTGGTCACCGGAAGCACAGCACGGTCACCGAAAGCACAGCGCGCGCAGATCCCCCTGGTAGGACAACAGTGCGAACAGGCCGGACCCTGCGAGCAACCACCACGTTCCCGCCCCAACGGATGCTTCATCCACCCGGACTTGCACCACGAGGCCGATCAGGAGCACGACGAGGGCGCCCACCCCAAGCACCACGGAGACCACTCCGGCCAGCGCCAACGTGCGCTCGCTGACATCCCGACCCCAGAGTCGAAGGCAGATGCCCAGCGCCATCGCGACGGCCAACAACAGGACCGTGGCGGCCGCGACCACCACCAGCGTGACCACCACGTCCTCCCGGGGGACGTCATTGCGCAGGTAGTGCAGGTACCGAAACGGCGCTGTCAGCACGCTCCAGCGTTCCACTGCCCCGTCCGGATTGTGCACCGCCGCCCGCAGGCTTCCGATCGAGACCAACGCGATGATGAGCGTCAGGATCCCGCGCAGCAGGAGTGACTCGAGAGCCACGACCTTGCGCTCCAGGTTCTGCGTCCGCTCCCGGAGGCGGTTCATCTGCGTCTCGGTTCGGGTATCGGTCACGGCCAGCCTTTCATTGTGGGCCGCGTGCGGCTCATCCTTCATCGGGAGCGGCCCATGCGTTCATTGCCCTGGCGGTAGTGACCGCTGGCACGGGCGAGTAGATGTTGGTCCTGGTCGGGGTCACGCCCCAGACGGCGGACCAGGTTACCGGCCGTCGCACCGCCGACGGTAGCGACGACGCGGCCGCCGCGAAAGATTCGTACCGCCCCGGATTTGGTGACCTGATAGGTGAACGGGTCATCGTGCAAGCCCACGACGCTCCTCCCCTCGTGGCGATTTGGATGAGGCAGCCAGAAACACGCCGGGGGCCCCCGACACGGTTGGGCGGCTCATCGCCGCAGTCGGCCCCGGCCAGGCCGCCGGAGCCCCGGTGGAAGAACTGGCCCTCGGCCTCCCACCCGCCACCGGCCACTGGCCACCCGCCACGGTGGTTCACCGCGGCAGCCGCCGCAGCGAGGGCGGCGCGGGAAAGGGAAGGATGTGCTCGCGCATGTCGATCCCGGCCACCGCGGCGGCGCCGAAGTCGTCGTCGCGCACGCGGATGCGGTCGGTGCTCACCTCCACGATGCGCACCCGCTGAGCGGTGCCGTCGGCCAGGTCCAGGAGCCACGGCTCAGCGAGGAAACCCAGGCCGCGGTCCTCCAATGCCTCTTGGGCGGTGAGCCAGTCCACGGGCTCGGTGATATGCCGGCCGAGGATGTCCACCGCGCGAACGTCCTCGCCTTCCATCGCCAACCAGCCGACCAACTCCCCGTCAGCGCGCCGGTGCTCGATCCAGTCCGTGTCCATGACCGGCAGGCTAACGACGGCTCCGGGGCACCTCCAGTGATTTCTCCGCCTTCGAACCGCCTGCGAGTACCTGGATCGAGGGCCTACCCCGGCACGACCGGCGGGCCCACCGGCAGGCAGATCCACCCCTCCACGGCTACCCGCCGCCGAGCCTGGGGCGGCGGCGGCTCGTACCTGCCCGCCACCACTTGTGCTGCGATCAGTGCGCTGAGCACCGCGTCCAGCCCGTCGTCGTGCTCGAGACATACGCTGCGGTATCCGTTCCAGCGCAGGAACGGCGCCATAGCGGTCAGTCCGGCTACGATCCGTTCGCGTTGCCCTCGACCTTTCTGTCCTTTGTACCCTCGATCGGGCAGGCCCCAGATCCACAACGCGGCGGCCGGGTACACCTCGCATGCTCGCCCGGTTCCGTCCCTGGTCAGGTCCAGCCCCGCGGCGCTCAGGTTCGCGGCCAGCACCGCCCACCGCAATGCCGGGTAGGCGATCTTGTCGGTGGCCACACTCAGCGGCGTCATGCCCGTGCGTGTGCGCACGTGCTGGTCCGTGGCGCGCCACACCAACGGCCGGCGCCAATGGGGATCGACGGCGAGGTCGGGGTCGAGCGCGTCGGCGCGGTGGGCGTGCAGGAACTCAACGAAGGGTGCGGGCCACCCGAAGGGCACATCCACTCCCGCGCGGGTGGCGGCGGTGATGGCCGCGCCCACCTCGCCGTCCCCGGCACCCACGATGACGTCCTCAACGATCAGTTCGCCGGAATCGGCGCGCAGCCGGGCAAGCCCGGTGTGCTCGGGTTGGGAGGACAGGTCCACCCCGACGATCTCCATCGTTGCGCCGCTCACGCCTCGACCTCCGTATTCGCGCCGCTACAGGCATCGGTTGCGCGGGCCGTTCAGACCTCGCACCGGCCTCCCGCTCACCACTCACAGGTTCTGGTCGCGGGCCTTTAGAACCCGCTCTAACGTTGCTATTTCACTACTACCGCTGGAGTCCGCAGCCTCATTAGCGCGTGCGGACAGCCTCGGGCGACGCGGTACGTCCCGCGCGGTCTCGCGTGGCGGTGCTGGCCTCGGCTGTTGCACGCCGCTGGTTGAGGATCGCCCGCACTGCTTCGCGGCCGGCACGGTTGGCGCCCACGGTGGACTGGGACGGTCCGAATCCGATGAGATGCACCCGCGGCTCATGGGCTACTTGAGTGCCACGCAGCATGATGCCGCCGCGCTCGTTTCGCAGTTCGAGTGGTGCCAGGTGGCGCAGGTCCGGTTTGAACCCGGTGGCCCACAAGATCGCGTCCACGGGCGTGAAGGAGCCGTCGGCCTCACGCACACCGTCGGGCGCGATCGCAGTGAACATCGGCCGGCGTTCGAGTGCGCCGCGTTCCCAGGCAGCGCGGGCGTAGGGCGTCCATCCCAGCCCGGTGTAACTGACCACCGAGCCGGTGGGCCGGCCTTCTTCGACATCGGCGGTGACCTTCGCGATCACCTCCCGCCCGGTCTCCGGCGTGAAGTCCCCGACGTGGAACATCGGTTTGCTGCGGGTGTACCAGAACGTGGTGGCGTACCGGGAGATCTCCTCCAGTTGCTGCACAGCGGAAATACCTCCGCCCACGATGGCCACCCGCTGCCCGGCGAACTCCTCCGCCGCCACATAGTCACGGGTGTGCAACTGCAAGCCCTTGAACGTCTCCTTGCCCGGGTAGTACGGCAACACGGGGTTGTTCCAGGTGCCGGTGGCGTTGATGCTCCACTCGCTGGTCCAGGCGCCTTGGTCTGTTTCGATCACCAGGTCCGCATGCGGTTCCGGCCCGGCCGGCCGGACGGAGTGCACACGCACCGGCCGCAGGATCGGGAAGTCGTGCTCGTACTCATAGTGGGCGAAGTAACGGGGCACAGCCTCCCGGCTCGGTTCCTCCGGGTCCACGGGCGGCACGGGCATGCCGGGCAGGTCGAAGATCGAGTTCACCGTATTCATCCGCAGCGATTCCCATCGGTGTTGCCAGGCCCCGCCCGGTGCCTTCTCGGCGTCGAAGACCACGAACGTGGGGCGCAGCCAGCGCCCAGGTTTTGGTCCGGATTCCGACGGCGGTACGGGGGGAAGTTCGGCCCCGGGTTCTTCCGGCACGGCCGGCGTATCCAGAGCACTAGCGAACCCGCGCCGCTGCAGGTGATAGGCAGCGGAAAGACCGGCTTGGCCGGCGCCGATGACGGCGACAGTCGCGTGGCGAGGTGAAGGAGACATCACCGGCTGCAACACCTCCCCATCCCGGGACCTTCCAAGGACCCGTCCCGAACCCTCCCGCGGGCAACCGGGAGCCACCTTCCCACGGCAGGACCGGCTCGGCACGCCGCTCCGGGAAGGTCTGAGGACCCTGGCCACGCCGCCCTGAGACCGGCCGAACGGCCCGGGCCGGAAGGTTGGGAACGGCACTAGACCTCGGGCCCACCCGCACATACGTTTCACCTTGTGGACACCTTTGCTCTCTGAGTGAGACCCGTGGCATCCTGTGCCTATCTCTGGCTAGGGCGCCGGAGCTACCATCCATACGCCTCCCCACCACGCAGAACCCGCCAGATTCTGCAGATCGGGGCACGCCACAGCGGGCATGCCCCGACACGGACAGATAGAGGAGAACAATGAAGAAGACGGTTTCAAGGTTGGCGGTCCTCGGGACCCTCGCGCTGGCCTTGAGCGCATGCGGCGCGGATCCCGCAAGCAACGACGCCGACACCGATGCGGATGCGGACGAGACCGCCCCGCAGGTCGAGGGCGACGTCGACGTCGAGGACGCCGGAATCCTGATCGGCGGGTCCTTGTGCCTGACGGGAATCCAGGCACCGTTGGACGAACCGATCATGCGCGGTATCCAACTGGCGATCGACGAGTTCAACGACAACGGCGGGCTGCTGGGAGAGGAAATCGCCTTCGTCAACCTCGACGGTGCAAGCGACCCCGTCGTCGTCGGCAACAACGGTGAGCAACTGGTGGAGATGGGCGCCGACGCCATCATCACCCCGGCCGACTTCGACTTCGGTGGGCCCGCTTCCCGCGCGGCCCAGTCCGCCGGCATCGTCGGTATCTCCCCGGGTGCGTCCTCCCCGCTGTTCGGCTCGGAAACCCTGGGCGACAAGCAGTTCACCATCGCCACGTGGAACACCACCATGGGGGCGGCCGCCGCCGAGTTCGGTTACGACCAGGGATATGAGGACGCCTACGTCGTGACCGACACGTTCATCGACTACACCGCCTCCCTGAGTGAGTACTTCATCGAGTCCTGGGAGAACCTGGGCGGCAACATCGTGGCCGAGGACACCTACACGCAGGGTGACCAGGACTTCTCCGCCCAGTTGCAGCGACTGCAGGGCGTGGCCGATGAGGTGGACGTGATCTTCGTTTCCTCCTACATGCCCGACCTGGGCCTGATCATCCGGGACATCCGCGCCGCTGGGATCGACACCCCGATCCTGGGCGGGGACTCCTATGACGATCCCGAGTTGTGGAGCGTGCTGGGCGCCGAGTACGGCAACGACATCACCTACGCCACGCACGTCTTCCTCAGTGAGGAAGCCAGCCCGTTGGTGCCGGCGTTCCTGGAGTTGTACGAGGAGAAGCACGGCGAGGAGCCGGACACCCCGCTGGTTGCGATTGGGTATGACACCGCTCGCGCACTGCTGCTGGGGATGGAAGAAGCCGGCACCACCGACGGTGACGCCGTGGCACAGCAGATGACCGAGATCGAGTACGAACTGCTCAGCGGTTCCTTGCAGTGGTCCTCTGCTGAGGACGGCCACGAGCCGCAGAAGGAATCGGCCCTGGTCTCACTGGAGGGTGGCGAAACCGTCTTCAACACCTGGGTGAAGCCGGAATGGACGCCCGATCCGTGACGCTTAGCGACACGAGTGAAAGGCTCACCGCTACCGACGTCGTGATGGACTTTGCCGGTCTGCGCGCGTTGGACACGGTGAGCCTTTCACTGGCCAAGGACGAGATCGTGGGTCTCATCGGCCCGAACGGGTCGGGCAAGACCACGCTGGTGAACATCCTCTCCGGGGCCCTCAAGCCCTCCGCCGGTGCCGTGACCATCCACGGCGAACAGGTCACCGGCGCCCGCCCGCACCGCATCGCGCGGGCCGGGCTGGTGCGCACGTTCCAGACCGTCCGTCTGTTCGGGACGATGTCGGTGCTGGAGAACGTGCAACTGGGTGCCCTCGGGGTGGGCAAACGCCGCCGGGAAGCAACCCGGATCGCCCACGACCTCATCGAGGCGTTCGACGTCCACCACTTGAGTGACGTCACCGCCGATGCGTTGTCCTACGGGCAGAAACGCATCCTGGAGATCCTGCGGGCGTTGGCCACCGGCTGCGACTACCTCCTCCTGGACGAACCGGCAGCGGGGTTGAACGAGGAGGAGAGCGAGGAACTCCTAGGACAGTTGTCGAACCTGCCCTCGACGTTCGGCTGCGGGCTGCTCATCATCGACCACGACATGAACCTCATCATGCGGTTGTGTCACCGCCTGCACGTGCTCAATCAGGGCAAGACGATCGCCGAGGGCACCCCCGCCCAAGTGCGTAACGACCCCACCGTGGTGGAGGCCTACCTGGGCAAACAGGCTTCGGCCGCGGTGGTGTCCGATGGCGGTGAGGGCACCGTGCCTCGCGGCGATGAGGTCCCTGTGCCGAGCGACGATGAGGGCCCCGTGCCTAGCGACGATGACGAGCCCCCGGCCGGCGCCGAGGAGAAACCGCAGCCGGACGCAGGTGAGACGTCGCTGCCCGGTGCCGTGAGATCAACGGAGAGTCCATGACCCTGCTGACCGTGCAGAACCTGCACGCCCGGTACGGGGCCATCACCGCCTTGAAAGGGATCGACCTGCGGGTCGAGGAAGGCGAACTGGTGGCACTGGTCGGTGCCAACGGCGCCGGGAAGACGACGACCCTGGCGGCGATCGCCGGTGCGCACCGGTCCTACACCGGCACCGTGATGCTGGAGGGGACACGGATCGACAACAAGTCCAGTCCGGAGATCGCCCGGCGAGGCATCGCCCTGGTACCGGAGGACCGCGGGATCTTCCCCAGCCTGACCGTCGATGAGAACCTGCAACTGGGTTCCTACCTGCAGCACCGAAAGGACCAGGTAGCCGCGCAGCGCGACCGGATATTCGAGCGCTTCCCCATCCTCAGCCAGCGAGCCAACCAGGGCGCGGGCACTTTGTCCGGCGGTGAGCAGCAACAACTCGCCATCGCGCGGGCCATGCTGACCCAACCGCGGCTGCTGATGCTCGACGAGCCCTCATTGGGCCTGTCCCCCACCCTGGTGGACCGGATGTTCGAGGTGGTGCAGGAACTGCACGCCGAGGGCGTGACCATCCTGTTGGTGGAACAGAACGTCACCCGCGCCCTGGACATCGCCGACCGGGCGTATCTGCTTACCACCGGTGAACTGACAGCCCAGGGCACACCGGAGGAGATCAGGGCGTCGATCGACATTGAATCGGCATATCTGGGCGGGCTGTAGCCCGATGGAGACGTGATGAACGACATCCTGCAATTCATCATCAACGCTTTGAGCCTGGGCAGCCTGTACGCGCTGTTCGCCCTGGGGCTCATCATGGTGTTCGGGATCCTGCGGCTGGTGAACTTCGCCTACGGGGAACTGATCATGGTGGCCGGGTACACCTGGTACATCCTGCAAGGCACATTCATTCCCCTGGTGGGTCTGCTCATCTCCGCCGTCGTGGCCGCCGGCCTTGCCAGTGTGCTCACCGAACGGGTCGCGTTCCGCCCGGTGCGGTCCAACTCGATGAACGCGATGCTGATCACCTCCTTCGCGGTCAGCACCTTGTTGCAGAACATGGCCCTGGTGTTCGTCTCCCCCCGGCCGCGGGCGGTGGACGTGCCCACCTGGTTCCACACCAGCCTGAACGTGGGCGGCCTGCGGATCGGGGTGTCCAACCTGATCATCATCGCCATCAGCGGCCTGACTCTGCTGGCGCTGATGCTGCTGATGCAGCGCACCCGCCTGGGGCTCACGCTGCGCGCGGCTTCCGATGACTTCCGCATGCTCCAACTGCTCGGAGTGCGCGCCAACCAGGTGATCGCCACCGCGTTCCTGATCAGCGGGCTCCTGGCCGGGGTGGCCGGGTTCCTGTGGATCGGTCGGATCGGGTCGGTCTCCCCCACGGTGGGGATGGCCCCGTTGCTGGTGGCCCTCATCGCCATCGTGGTGGGCGGTATGAGCAGCCTGTCGGGAGCGATCGCCGGTGGCTTCTTCATGGGAGCGCTGACCATCGCGCTGCAACTCATCCTGCCCCAGGACCTGCTGGCGTTCCGCGACGCGGTGATCTTCGCCGTCGTGATCCTCGTGCTGGTGGTCCGGCCGCAGGGCCTGATCAAGGGACGCTTCGCCACGGAAAGGATCGGCTGATGAAACTGCCATCGGGCCTGGCCCCCCGCAAGGTGATCCCGGTCCTCATCACCCTGGGCATCTTCCTCATCGTGGCGATCGCGGCCTCCCTGTTCGGGTCCTCGCTGGTGGATCGCATCACCACGGTCATGTTCGTCAACGTGATCATGGTGCTGGGGTTGCAGATTTTCATGGGCAACTCCGGGCTGCTGTCCTTCGCGCACGTGGGATTCATGGGCATCGGCGCCTACGCCTCGGCGCTGTTCTCCCTGCCGCCGGACCAGAAGCTCATGTCGCTGCCGGACCTGTACACCCCGTTCCAGGACCTGCAACTGGGGTTCCTTCCGGCGGTGTTCGCCGCGGCGGCGGTAGCGGCGATCTTTGCGGCGATCGTGGGCTTCCCGCTGATGCGGCTGGCCGACACCGCCGCAGCCATCGCCTCCTTCGCGTTGCTCGTGATCGTGCACGTGGTGCTCTCGCAATGGACGGCGATGACGAACGGGCCCAGAACCCTGTTCGGGTTACTGAAATACACCGATATGTGGACCGCTGCGATCTGGGCGTTCATCATCATCGTGGTGGCGTTCGTGTTCAAGGAGAGCAGCCTGGGCATGAAACTGCGTGCCTCGCGGGACAACGTGCACGCCGCCAACGCCGTGGGAATCGACGTCATCAAGACCCGGTGGATCGCGTTTGTGATCTCCGCCTTCATCTGCGGCATGGCCGGGGCGATGTGGGCGCACTTCATCACCTCCTTCCAGCCCGGTGCGTTCTACATGTCGATGACCTTCATCGTGCTCACGATGCTGATCGTCGGCGGTCCCCAGACCGTGTCCGGAACCGCTCTGGGCGTGCTGATCATCACCGTGGTCAGCGAGAGTCTGCGGCAGATGGAGAACACCTTGGGGATGAACGCGAACTTCCCCTTCGACACCGTGGGCATGACCGAGATCCTGTTGGCGATCGTGCTCATCCTGGTGCTCGCCTTCCGCCCCGGCGGGCTGGTGGAGAAGACCGAACTGGGCGCCGGGTGGGCCAAGCGTCGTGGACGCCTGCGGCGCCAGACCCAACCCGAAACCACTGACGAGTCCTTGGCAGGCACAGAATGACGAGTATCGAGACCCTCCACTTCGAAGTAGCCCCCGACGTCGACCCGGCCGAGTTGGTCTACACCTTCGGCGGGGTGGAGCCGCGGGTGCAGATCAAACCGGGCACCCTGGTGTCCACCTCGACCCTGGACTGTTTCGCCGGGCAGATCACTCGCCAGGGGATGAAACCCTCTGAGCACCTCGACCCGCGATACCTCAACCCGCAAACGGGGCCCTTCTACGTGGAGGGTGCCGAACCCGGTGACACCCTCGCGGTGCATTTCGTCAGCATCGAGCCGCGGTTCGACTGGGGGGTGAGCACCTCGGTGGAGTACTTCGGTTCGCTCACCGGCACCGGGGACACCTCGCTGCTGGCCCCGCCGCTGCCGGAGGACACCTGGTTCTACCAGTTCGACCTGAACAACCGGCAGGTGATCTACCAGGCCAATGACAGCGATCTACGGTTGCCGCTGCCGCTGGACCCGATGCACGGCACCGTCGGTGTAGCCCCACCGTTGGGTGAGGCCAGGTCCGCGTTGGCGCCCGGTCGGTGGGGCGGGAACATGGACACCCCCGAACTGCGAGCCGGCACCACCCTCTACCTCGGGGTGAACGTGCCCGGCGCGATGTTGAGCCTCGGTGACGGGCATGCCCGCCAAGGGGAGGGCGAAACCTGCGGTGTCGCGGTGGAGTGTGCGATGAACTCGATGTTCATCGTGGAATTGATCAAGGGCGGCGCACCGGAGTGGCCCCGGATCGAGACCGATGAGCACCTCATGACCACCGGGTCGATCAAACCCTTGGAGGATGCCTTCCGGATCTCTCAGGTGGAGATGGTGCACTGGGTGGGCGAGTTGCTGCAGATCAGCACGATGGATGCCTACCAGTTGGTCTCTCAAACCGTGCTCAGCCCCGTTGCGAACGTGGTGGACCACGTGTACACCATGGTGGCGAAGGTGCCGAAGAAACTTCTCGGAGGAACCGCTGCGAGCGCGTTCGGCGGCATGCACGCCGACCTTCGTAGTCGTGCGGCCGGGTTGCCCGCCACGGGCTGATCAGGTCCTAGTTCGGTTGAACTCGGGGCACCGGGTTGCCGGCCACCGGCTGCCTGCGGGCGTGTTGCCCGCGCCGGTGGCCTGCCCGCGCCGGTGGCGTGCCCGCGGCCGGGGTCCCCGCCCGCTGGTCGGCCTCAGGTGAGTTCGCCGTGCCGGCCGCGGCTCAGCCCTGGTCCGGAGCCTGCCCCGATGCCGGCGGCGTTCTGGGAGAAGTCGTAGGTGTATTGCTCCACTCGCCACGTGGACGCCCCGGCCGCCCGTGAAGCGACCACCACGATCCCCTCCGATGGGTTGGCTCGAATCAGGTTCAACGAGTGCCGTCGCACGGTGCCGTTGCGCTCGTGCTGCAGCAGCAACGTGTAGAAGTGATCAGGGTTCACGGCTCGGTTGAGCACCGAGCGGCGCACCGGCCTGGGCAGCACCGACAGGTCGCTGTACGCCTTGGCGAACCGGTCCTCGCCATCCCCCGCGCTATCACCGGAATCGGACTCGCCACCGGTCTGCGGAGCGTAGGGCACCTCCCCGCGGCGCACCGCCGCCGGCTCGGGCGCCTCCCGCAGCACTGAGCCCGACTTCACCCACTGGCCGCTCGGCTGGAACCGGCCGTCCTCCCGGCGCGTGAGCGGTTGCTCCATCCGGTGGATCAGTATGCGCTGACGGGTAGCGGTCCAGGCGATCGCCCGGCGAAAGTACGTCCCCTCGGAGCGTCGCCGTCGGACGCGGCTGCCTTCGGTTCGCACGCCGCTGGCCAGTACTCCCTGCTGAAAGTCCGGGCTGGGTAGACCGAGGTCACCGAATGTGGTGGCGGTTTTATTGAAATTAATGTCATCGACGTTGCCGTCCGCTCCGGTGTCCGCGCCGCGCGCCTGGGGCGCACTGGGCCGGGACCGGCGGGTCAAGTCCCCCATTTATCTCCTCATTCCAAACTCGAATCTGCGACTGTGGACGCGTCGTGAGGCGCTCACTGCGCCCACGCCACCAGTTGCGACAGCGCTCGGCGGTCAATCTTGCGGCCATCGGCCTCGACCAGCCATTGCCCGATGGTCTCGACGAACTCCATCGGCGTCATGAGTTCGGCCCCGCCGTTGCGGCCCTGGTTATTGGTACGGACCGGCGCGCCGTTGTTGGAGTGGATCACCACCACCGGCCGAATCACCTTACGGGGTAGCGCCCGGGCGATGATCGGCACCGCCCAATGCATGGGGTTGCCACGCGGGAGCACCCCCTGAGCGGTGGTGGACATCACCTGGCCGCTGAGCCAGTAATAGTCCCCACCGGCCCAGTTCTTCGCATCCACCAGCACCACCCGATTCCCGCACAGGATGACGTGGTCGACGTCGGCCTCGCCCTTTCCGGGCACCAGGCCGTGCACCACCCGCACTCCGGGGATGGCGGCGAATACGTCGATGAGTTGGCTGGTGAGGATTTCACCGCCGAAGCCGAGTGTGGCGTTACGGGCGGTGAAAGTGTTCTGTCCGGAGAACAGGTGCCCACCCGGGCTGCCCCACTGGAAGTTCTGCTCCACGGCGGCGGTGGGCAGCAGATCGAGCGGCGGGGCGTCGCCCTCGGCGGTGGCAGATTTCCGGTGCCGACGCCAGGATTCGACGGCGAAGCCGTAGGTTACTCCCGGCAGCAGCGGCAGGAAGATGGCACCGGCGGACATGGCGTACATCGCACTCGTAGGGACCATCATGAGCGCGATGAGGTAGTAGAACACGTAGGCACCGGTGGCCAGGCACCCGCTGAGATTCATCGCGCGGGCCAGACCCAGGATGAACCCCACGATAAGAGCGGCCACCCCGTAACCGGTTGCGGCGCCGGAGACCTCCAGCAGCACACAACTCGCCACCCAGGCCACGAGCGCGACATGGCGAAAGCCAATCGGGCCCGCCGACAGGCTCGACGCCCGACCGGCCACGGCCACGGGCGGAGGGCCTTGGCGCAGTTGTTCCGCCTTGCCCATCCAGGACAACTCCTGGGGGGTTACCGGCATGTTCGCCCAGGCGTCGTAGCCGGCAAGGACCCTGGGGTCCTGACTGGCGAAGTCCGGCTTCGGCGGCCGGCCCTGGCGCTGCCCCGCCGCTGGGCCGGTGTTCTGCGGGCCAGTGCCTTGAGGGCCAGTGTTCTGCGGGCCGGTGTTCTGCGGGCCACTGTTCTGCGGGCCAGTGTTCTGGGGGCCCGCGCTCTGGGGTCCGCCCCAACCAGCCGAGTCGTCGATCGGCTCGCCCCAGTCGTCCAGGTCCTCGGCATCTGCGCCGGCGCCGGTGCCGGCACCGGCATCCTGGGCAGCATCGAGGTCGGCGTCGTGGCGCCGCCGTTGTTCGTCGTCCGACAGCACCTGATAGGCCGCGGTGATCCTCGCGAACTCATCACCGCCGCCCTCACGGTCGGGATGCTTGACTTTCGCGTGGGCGCGGTAGGCTGCCTTGATTACCTCCGGGGGTGCTCCACGTGCCACTCCGAGGACCTCGTAGTAATTGACCTCAGGCACGCAGCCCTCTCCCCTCGCTCGCCGTCACACTTCGTAAACAGGCTGTTCACGGTCGCCGTTGACGTGCCCTCACCTGCAATTTCAGATTACCCCAGGCCTCTGACATCCAGACGTGCGGAGCGACCCGGTGGACTGTCGTGATGGACACACTCCGCCCGCTGGGCCCGTAAAACCCGTTCCTGCGACCTCCCTCGGCGCTGCTTGGTACCTATGGACAGGTGGGTTCGTTGGCGCGGGGCACGTGCTTCATCGTCCTCGAGCGGGCTTCGTCGTCCTGGTACGGTGCCACGCGCATACCGCATCGACTGCGGTTGCGGGTCCGGAGGGTAGATGAGCGCGCGGATGTACGCCTACGTGGCGTGCGTGTTCGTGGTGGTGTTCTACGCAGGCAACATCCTGGTGGGCGCCACGCTCAGCGACCTTCCCCCGTTCACCGTCTCCTTCTTCCGGGTCGTGCTCGCTGCTGTGCTGCTGCTGCCGCTGGGTTGGCGCAGCGCGTGGGAGAACCGGACCACCTTCCGTCGCCATGTCGGCCCACTGCTGTTGCTCACGATCACCGGGGTGGCGTTCTTCAACACGTTCATCTACGCGGCTCTGCATTTCACCTCGGCTGCGAACGTCTCGGTGTTGGAGGCGGTGATCCCGGTAGCAACGGCGGTGCTGAGCGCATGGCTGTTGCGTGAACGGCTGCGGTTGGTGCAGTGGATCGGCGTCCTGATCTCGCTAGCCGGGGCGATCTGGGTGATACGCGGGGGCGCGGAGGCCGGGCTGACCGAGTGGAACCTGGGCGACCTGATCATGGTCGGGGCGATCGTCTGTTGGGCGGTGTACTCCATCGCCGTCAAGCGCTATCTGCATCTGTTCCCCGAGTACGGCGCGCTACTGGTCATGTGCCTGCTTGGCGTGCTGCTGCTCTCGCCGTTCGTGACGGCCGAGTGGCTCCGCGGGGGAATACCGGA
>DATGSR010000141.1:0-2088 GCA_035302405.1 Beutenbergiaceae bacterium | reverse complement strand
CGGTGTCGATCTGGCGGCCGCCGACCTGCTACACCTGGTCACCCGCTCCGGTGCGCTGGCGATGGGACTGGGCGAGCAGGTCGGTGACCTGTCGGTGGGTAAGCAGTTCGACGCGGTGTGGCTGACGCCGCGCCCCGGCGGGACGCTGCAGGCCACGCTGCGGCACGCGGCCGACGCTACCGATGCGTTGGCCAAGATCTTCACCCTCGCATCTCCGGCGGACATCGCGGCAGTGTGGGCCGGCGGGCAACGCATCGGCCCCGGAACACGACACGACGCACCCGCCGACCACCCGGCCGACGCGGTCAAGACGGGTGCGGTCACGGGCGATGCGGTCGAGACGGGTGCGGTCAAGGCCGAGATCGCGAGCCAGACGATGGGCGGCCCGCGATGAGCCACGATCTTCGCTCCGGTCCGCTTGCGCAGTTCAACGCCCTGCCCGACGACGAGGCCCGTGCCCTACTGGAACGCTGCGCCGCGGTGCCACGGTGGGCCCGGGACGTGGCCGCCGGCCGCCCCTACGCCACCGTCGAGGAAGCACTGGATGCTGCCCGCACCGCCGCCGAGCCGTGGACCGATGCGGAGATCGACTCCGCCCTGGCCCGTCACCCGCGGATCGGCCAGCGCCCCACCGGCGCCGACGCGGAATCTGCCCACTCCCGCCGGGAACAATCTGGCGTGGACCCCAGTGACACGGACGTCGCGGCGCAACTAGCCGAAGGCAACCGGGCCTATGAGGAACGATTCGGCCACGTGTTCCTCATCCGCGCCGCCGGTCGCAGCGCCGCGCAGATCCTGCAGGCGCTGCAGGAGCGACTGCAGAACGAGCCCGAGACCGAACGCCGCATCGCCGCAGCACAACTGCGAGAGATCGCCGTCCTTCGATTGGAGCAGGAACTTACATGACCTCACATGTCACCACGCACGTGTTGGACGCCGTCCTCGGCACGCCCGCGCCCGGCATCGAGGTGAGCCTGTCCCAGTTCACGATCGCCGGCCACCGGGAGGTCGCCACATCCCGCACCGACGCCGACGGACGCATCCGCGACCTGGGGCCGGAGAAGTTGGAACCGGGCACCTACCGGCTGGTGTTCGACACCGGTGCCTACTTCAGCGCCCAGGGCCGGGACCATTTCTACCCGCAGGTCACCATCGACTTCCGCATCGAGGAAGATCAGGCGCACTATCACGTGCCGATCCTGCTCAGCCCGTACGCCTACTCCACCTACCGCGGCAGTTGAGGCCGGCGATGCACGCACAGCAGCCTGATGGGATCACCGCGGGTGACAGCAACTCTGCCACCCACGCCGATGAACTGGTGCTCGGCGCGAACCAGTACGGCAAGGCCGAGGTCCGCCTGGTGCACGTGGACCGGTCCGCACCGCGGCACCGGCTCACCGACCTGTCGGTCACCTCCCAGTTACACGGGGACTTCACCCGCGCCCACACCCACGGCGACAACGCCGCGGTGGTCACCACCGACACCCAGAAGAACACCGTGTTCGCCCTCGCCCGTGGTGGCACCGGCTCACCGGAAGCGTTCGGGATCAGGCTCGCCGACCACTTCACCTCCTCCTTCGACTGGGTCACCGGCGGGCGCTGGGTGATCGAGTCCTACACCTGGGACCACATCCCCACCACCAGGACCGCGCACGCCAGCGGCGGGCGCCATGAGCACTCGTTCGTGCGCGGCGGCACCGAGACCCGCACCGCGGTGGTGCACCGGGAGCAGGGGCGCACGGTGGTGTTCGCCGGGCTGCGGGACTTGGCGGTGCTGAAGACCACCGGGTCGGAGTTCCACGGGTTCCCGAACGACCGGTTCACCACGCTGGCAGAGACCCGCGACCGCATCCTGGCGACGTCGGTTACCGCGAGGTGGCGGTACATCGATGTGCCCGGGGAGGAAGGCAGCGACGATCGTGGAACCATCGCCCCCGACTTCGACGCCCGGTACGAGCGCGTGCGGAACCTGCTGCTGGAGACGTTCGCCGACGTGCACTCCCTCGCCCTGCAGCAAACCCTCTACGAGATGGGCCGTGCGGTGTTGGCCGAGGTGGAGCAGATCGCTGAGATCCGCCTCTCGATGCC
>DATGSR010000140.1:0-5933 GCA_035302405.1 Beutenbergiaceae bacterium | reverse complement strand
CCGCCGACCACCACCGACCAGGCTCCGGGCGCCGACCGGGCGCCGGGCCAGCCGGACAAGGAGTCCCGATGAGCACACCACCGATTCAGATGCGCGCCGTAGACAAGTCCTTCGGCGCGGTGAAGGCTCTGGACCAACTGGACCTGGAGGTCGCCGAGGGGCAGGTCGCCGGCTTCCTCGGCCCCAACGGTGCCGGTAAATCCACCGCGATCCGGGTGCTGCTCGGATTGCTCCGCGCTGACGCGGGCTCCGCCACGGTGTTGGGCCTGCACCCTTGGCGCGATGCCGTCCGGGCCCACCGCCGGCTCGCCTACGTCCCCGGGGATGTGGCGCTGTGGCCGAACCTCACCGGCGGGGAGGTGATCGATCTGCTCAACCGGCTGCGGGAAACCGTGAACCACAAGCGAAAAGCCGAACTGATCGAACGGTTCGAACTGGATCCCACGAAGAAGGCGCGCACCTACTCCAAGGGCAACCGGCAGAAGGTAGCGCTCATCTCGGCGCTGGCCGCAGACGTGGAATTGCTCATTCTCGACGAACCCACCTCCGGCCTGGACCCGTTGATGGAGTCGGTGTTCACCCAGTGCGTACGCGAGGCGCGCGATCGGGGCACGTCGGTGCTGCTGTCCAGCCACATCCTGGCCGAGGTGGAGAAACTCTGCGACACGGTCACCATCATCCGCCGCGGCCGGGCGGTGGAGTCCGGCACGCTGGCGGATCTGCGACAACTCACCCGCTCCACCGTGGTGATGGAGGTCGACGGCGATGCATCCGTACTCGCCGAACACCCTGGGGTGCATGGGCTCAGCACAGAGGGGTCCCGCGTGACCTTCCAAGTGGACCAGGATCAGATGGATCCGATCATGCGGCAGGTGGCGGACCTGGGGGTGCGCTCGTTGGTGAGCAATCCCCCCTCGCTGGAGGAATTGTTCCTGCGCCACTACGGCGATGACCTCAGCACACCGGGCGTACCCCAGGAGGCCGGCTGATGGACTCCTACACCGGCGTGTGGACGCTGACCCGGTTCGCGCTACGGCGGGACCGGCTTCGAATCGCGATCTGGACCATCGCCCTGGTGGGCACGATTGCCGCGACTGTGCCCGTCCTGGACGAGATGTTCGCCAGCGAGGCTGAGCGGGCCGCCCGGGCGGCGCTGATGCGCACCCCCACCGGGGTGATCTTCGGCGGCCCAGGTTACGGGCTCGACGACTACCGACTCGGGCCGATGGTGGTCAACGAACTGTTGATGAGTGTGCTGATCGCGCTGGCCGTGATGAACGTGCTCAGCGCGGTGCGGCACACCAGGGCCGAGGAAGAAACGGGCCGAGCCGAACTCATTCGTGCGGGCGCGTCCGGGCGGCGTGCGCCCGGGGCTGCAGTGATGCTGGTGGCGCTGTTCAGCAACGTCCTCATCGGCGGCTTGAGCGTGCTGGCATTGGTGTCCGCGGGCCTGGCCGCGCCGGACTCGGTGGCCGTCGGCGCGGGAATGGCGCTGGTGGGACTGACGTTCGCCGCCCTGGCCGTCACTTGTGCCCAACTGGTCAGCCACGCCCGCACGGCGATGGGCCTGGCCATGCTCGGCCTGGGTGTGCTGTTCATGTTCCGCGTGATCGGCGATATCGCCGAGCAGGGCGGCAACGCCTTGTCGTGGCTCTCGCCGCTGGCGTGGGCGTTCCAAACCAGGGCATACGTGGATCTGCGTTGGTGGCCGCTGCTGATCTATATTCCGGTGCTGCTCGCTCTGATGTCGACCACCTCCATCCTGGCCGCCCGCCGGGACTTCGGCGCCGGCCTCGTAGCCGCCCGAGCAGGCCGGGCCACCGCCGCACGCACCCTCTCCGGCACCTTCGGCATGCACCTGCGCCTGCAACGCGGCTCACTGATCGCCTGGACCCTGGCAACCGTCGCCTTGGGTGTGGCCTTCGGCTCACTCGGCGATCAACTCAACACCTTCCTGGCCGAGAATCCGGAGATGATCGACTTCATCGGAGGCCAAGCCGATGCCCTGACCGACTCCTTTTACGCCGTGATCATGCAATACGTGGCGATGCTGGCTGCGGCGGCGACGATCGTCTCGGTGTTGCGCGCACGTGCCGAGGAGACCTCCGGACGAGCCGAGTTGGTCCTGTCCACCGCCACCGGCAGGGTCCGTTGGTTCGGCGCCTGCCTTCTGGTTGCCCTGGCCACCGCCGTGCTGTCCATGGTGGCCGCCGGGGCGGCTATGGGCGCCACCGCGGCCGCGATTCTGGAAGATTCCGCCTACCTCGGGGTGCTCACCCTGGCCGCATTGAACATGCTCGTCGTGCCCGTTCTGTTCGGCGCCGCCGCCGCGTTCTTGTACGGGTTGAGCCCGCGGCTGCTACCGGTGATGTGGCTGTGGTTCGTGGCCTCGATCCTGATCACGATGTTCGGACCGATCTTCGACCTGCCCGGGTGGGCGATGAACGTTTCCGCCTTTGAGCATCCGGGGTTCTACCCTGCTGTTGACGCCGAAGCAGCACCGATCCTCATCATGAGCGCCCTGGCACTGGCTGGTGCCGTCGGCGGCCTGGCCGCGCTACGCCGTCGTGATCTGAACGCTGCCTGATCCGCGAACCGAGCTGCCTATGCGCGAACCGGGGGTCCACGCGCGCCGTCTGCGCCGAGATGGCCGAAATCGAGCGGGCGGAGTGGTCAATGGAACGGCTCCCCCGCCCGCTGGAGCGGGCAGAATATCTGTTGTGCTTCACCGCGTCCCGCTTGAACCCGTGCCAACCCATGCCGAGGCACTGTCCCTCACCCGGAACGACCCGTGGGTGCGCTGGGCCCTTCCGAGCGACCCACCCCGCGAGATGTGGCGAACCGCAGTCTCCTTCGTCGTCATGCGGCGCGGACGGCGAAGACGGAACCTCGTGGTCATCCCGCTGCCCGGGGCAGCCGAGCCGGAGGCGGCGGTGGAGGAGACCCTCGCGCTTATCCGCGCCGGCTGCCCGCTGGAGGAGATGGCCGGGTGGGGCCTGACGGTGCCGCAGCCATACCTAGGGGCACTGGAACGGCAATTCCCGATCGGCGCGGCCGGCGATTGGGAGTGGATGTGGACCCAGGAAGCACCTGCGCCGCAGCCCGGGGAATCGGAGCTCATCGGCTTGGACGACTCAGCCGACGCACCCGAAATCACGGACCTGTCGCAGGCACACTCCCCCACAGCGGAGGGGGAGCCCGGCGCCGGCGTGAGCGAGGTGTGGCTGGGGGTCCGGGACGGATCCGGTGTGCTCATCGCCGCCGGCGCCATGCAACGACTGCCGTCGGGCGTGCCCTATCTCGCTGGGATCGTGGTGCACGCCGACCACCGCGGCAAGGGATGGGGGACGGCGGTGAGCGCCGGGCTGACGCGCATCGGTTTGGCTGACAGTGACGTGTGCACCCTGAGTATGTATTCGGACAACCCCGCTGCGCGCCGCACCTACGAACGGCTCGGTTACCGGACGGCGTGGGCGTGGGCATCGCGCACCCTGCAGGTCTCTGGCTGAAGGCCCCGCCCCGACCCCCACTGGCGCGGCCGCAACTTCGGGAACAAAGCCGACGGCGCAGCGTTATCCATGGTGGCCACGCCCCCAGGCCGCCCCTCTCCTGCCCGGCCGTGCCCAGCCACGTGCCCGGCAACCCCGTCGTGCCCCGCAACGTGGAAGGACCCGATGCCCGCTACGTCCCAGCCCACTCAGTCATCCGCTCAACCCGCCGCTGCCCAAGTTCCCGCTGGCTCCGAGCGGCCCACTGCATCGTTGCCCGACCTCCCGCCGCTCAACGTCCAGGCTGAGCGCCTGATCTCCTTGGGGGTTCCCGAACTCGCCGGGATCGATGCCGCGCGTGTGCGTAAGGTGGTCGACGGCGTCACTCATCCCCCGTCCCAGGCGCCGCTGCTGGTACTTCCCGGCGCTCCCGTCGGGGCCCTGGCGCCGTTGATGACTCGCGCCGGCAAACCGGGGTTCGTGGTCCAGGACATGACCGACGTCGACGAGTTCACCCCGATCGAGGGCCTCGACATTCCTCAACAGCCCTACGTGCTGGAGGGTGTGGACCGCGGCGACGAACTGCGTAACGCCTCCCCCGAGGAGGCCATGACCGCGCTCACCGAGGCCGGCCGCACTCCCTTGACGTTGACCGAGGGCATCTTCTGGGTCCTGGCCCAACCTGAGGCACTCGCGGCGAACCACTGTTTCATGACCATCGCCTCCCGCCGGCGCAAAGCACGGGGCGGGCTGGATGCACGCACCCCGGCGCTGTGGATCTCCGGTGGCACCGGCCGGGACGGCGCCGAGCGACGCGGAGCAGCCAAAGTGGGCTGGTGCTGGGCGCGGAACAGGCACACCTGGCTGGGCTTCGCCTCGGCCCTCGAGCGCACTCCGATCGCGAAATGACGGCGTAGAGGAGGCGGATGTCGAGGCGGGCGCCGGCCGGGCGGCATGCATGATCGGCCGGCGACACCGCGCTGCCCGACCCTTTGCTCGAAACCACCATGCCGCCACAGCCTGTAGACAATCGCTCGAACCTATGTTCGACTACTGCTTATGCGTTGGGCTGCACAACAGATCGATGACACCCAGACCCTGCTACCGCTGCGGGGACTGATTCGCAGCGTGCGCACACCGGAATTCGCCGGCGTGACATTCCACGAAGTGGCCTGCAAATCCGCGCTGAACAAGGTACCCACCGGCTCCCAGATGCCCTTCTCCTGGACGATCAACCCCACCCGCGGGTGTCTGCACCGGTGCACCTACTGTTTCGCCCGCCGGACGCACGAATACCTGGACCTGGATTCCGGCGAGGATTTCGACACCCAGATCATCGTGAAGACCAACATCGTCGAAGTGTTACGAGCCGAACTCTCCCGCCCGTCCTGGAACCGGGAGCATGTGGCGCTCGGCACCAACTCCGACCCCTACATGCGGGCGGAGGGCAGGTACGCATTGATGCCCGGCATCATCGAGGCGCTCGCCGCGTCCGGCACGCCGTTCTCGATCCTCACCAAGGGGCCGCTGCTGCGCCGCGACCTTCCGTTGCTCGCCCGGCTCGCGCCGAACGCGCAGATCGGGGTCTCCCTGGCACTGGTCGACCCGCAGTTGCAGCAGTCGGTGGAACCGGGCACTCCCCCACCAGCCGCACGGCTCGGGCTGATCCGAGCCATCCGCGAGGCGGGGCTGGATTGCCACGTACTGGCGATGCCCATCCTGCCGTGGTTGACCGACGACGATGCCCAACTGGAATCGCTGTTCACCGCGGTGGCCGAGGCCGGAGCGAGTTGGATCAGCGCCGGGCCCCTGCACCTACGCCCCGGCGCCCGGGAATGGTTCCTGGAATGGCTGGCCCGAGAACACCCGCACCTGGTGGGCAGGTACCGGCGGCTATATGGGAACTCGGCGTACGTACCCGCTGACTACGCCCGGTGGCTGTCCCGGCGCGTCAAAGCCTTGAGGCAACGCCTGGGATTCCATCCGCCGGCGTCCGACGAAAGCCGTGCAGACCGCTGGCAGCGCACCCCGCAACGCACGCAGGGCGTTGGGCACGGACTCTCGCCGTCATCGCCGTCATCGCCATCGTCGCCATTTCCGGAGCACGATGACCGCGTTGCAACAGGTGCCCATGTGGCGGCGACGCTGCCGACTCAACCCGCCCTGTTCTAACGGCCCGCGGTTCCGGTGCCAGCCGGTTCCCGGGCTGCGAAGCGGAATAGCAGGCCTAGTGTGGTGTTGTACGAGGTGCGAGCCATTCCCGAACCAAGGAGCCTTTCCATGGCCACCATTGACATCACGGCCGAGAACTTCGGCGAGACCATCGAGACCAACGACATCGTGCTCGTGGACTTCTGGGCCGACTGGTGCGGACCGTGCAAACAGTTCGCCCCGATCTACGACAAGGTCTCCGAGGCAAATCCCGAGATCACTTTCGCCAAGGTG
>DATGSR010000139.1:0-3704 GCA_035302405.1 Beutenbergiaceae bacterium | reverse complement strand
CACCGCCTAGCGGCTCTGGATGCACTTCCTTTGATGGACGAGTCCACACCGTTAGCCGCTGAGTTGGCGAACAACGTGCGCCGCCGAGCAGCGTTGGAGGGCCAGACCTTCCCGGTTCCACGTGAAACAAAGATCTTCACGCTCGCCAACCAAAAGGGAGGAGTCGGGAAGACGACCACTGCTGTGAACCTGGCGGCTGCCCTAGCGATGGCCGGCCTTCGGGTCCTGGTGATCGACAACGATCCGCAGGGAAACGCCTCCACCGCACTCGGCGTGGAGCACCACAGCGGCGTTCTGTCCACCTATGACGTACTGATCAACGACGTACCGATGGCGGAGGTGGTCCAAGAGTCCGCCGACATCCCGGGCCTCTATTGCGTGCCCGCGACTATCGACCTGTCCGGTGCGGAGATCGAACTCGTTTCCTTAGTGGCTCGTGAGAACCGGTTGCGCAATGCGTTGCACGAATACCTGCGCCATCGCGAGGAACGCGGTGAGCCTCGCATTGACTACGTCTTCGTGGACTGCCCGCCAAGTCTGGGTCTGCTCACCGTGAACGCCTTCGTCACGGCGCGAGAGGTGCTGATCCCGATCCAGTGCGAGTACTACGCGTTGGAAGGTCTAGGGCAGCTCTTGAACAACATCAATCTGATCCGTGGGCACCTGAATCCCGAGCTGCACGTCTCCACGATCCTGCTCACCATGTTCGACGGACGGACCAACCTCGCCCAGCAAGTGGCGGAGGAGGTGCGCGAGCACTTCCCGGCCCAAACCCTGCGCACGGCAATCCCGCGATCAGTGCGCATCTCCGAGGCGCCCAGTTACGAACAGACCGTGATCACCTACGACGGTGGATCTTCCGGAGCGCTCGCGTATCGGGAGGCTGCTCGAGAGATCGCGCACCGTGCAGCAGATCCGGATGACCAAACCTCATCATCAGCCGTCGCAATTACGCCCGACAGCACCAGCCACGTTGAAGGAGTTACCTATGAGTGAGCGTCGGCGCGCCCTCGGCCGCGGTCTCGGAGCCCTCATTCCGTCCGGGCCGCCGGCTGGCGCAACCAGCCGCCCCGTGGACGTCTTCTTCCCGGAGACGCCCACCAGCCCTGACGACCCGGAGGCCGTGAAAACTCCAAAGAGCGCCGACGGCGAGAATGGGGGCCTGGGCAAGCCGGTCGCCACCCAGATCAAACCACGGTCCGCCACCGCCTCCGCCGACGGCGAGCAGATGGGGGAGGACGATGACGGTCTTCGCCCGGTGCCTGGTGCCCGGTTCGCGGAGGTGCCCCTCGACGCCATCCAGCCGAACCCGCGCCAACCGCGGCAGGTCTTCGATGAGGACGAACTCGACGAACTCGCCTCCTCCATCCGTGAGGTGGGTGTACTACAGCCGGTCGTGGTCAGGCCACAGGGAACCGACGCGGATGGTGGCCCGCGGTACGAACTGATCATGGGCGAACGGCGCTGGCGCGCCAGCCAGCACGCAGGTGCGAGCACGGTCCCGGCGATCATCCGCGACACCGACGCCGATGACATGCTCCGGGACGCCCTGCTGGAGAACCTGCACCGGGCGCAACTCAACCCACTGGAGGAGGCGGCTGCGTACCAGCAGCTGCTCGATGACTTCAACTGCACTCACGAGGAACTCGCGGCGCGCATCGCTCGGTCCCGGCCGCAGATTACCAACACGCTGCGGCTGTTGAAGTTGCCGCCTTTGGTGCAGCGCCGGGTGGCCGCGGGTGTGCTATCCGCCGGCCACGCCCGCGCACTCCTGGGGCTTCCCGATGGTGCCGCGATGGAACGAATGGCCCAACGGATCGTCGCCGAAGGCCTGAGCGTGCGGGCGACTGAAGAACTCATCGCCTTGGGTGAGGACCCGATCCAACCGGAGATGCGCCGTCGGCCCCGGGCCGGAGCCCACAGCGCCGCACTGGATCAACTCGGCACCCGCCTATCCGACCAGTTCGACACCAAGGTGAAGGTCAGCCTCGGTCAGCGCAAGGGGCGTATCAACATCGAGTTCGCCTCGGTTCAGGACCTCAATAGGATCTTGGAGTTGCTATCCCCGGAGGATCCCGGTCTGTTCCGCGTTTCGGAGCAGCCGGATGCCGAGCCGGCGCCCTGACGTCGGGTGACCAGCGGGTCCGACTCGGGATCCCGCTGCCCCGTATCCCTCTCGTTGGATGCGCTGATGGAACGATGCCTCGGCGCGAGGCGCGTCAACCGGCGTCAGCGAGCGTGCGCCCGAATAGTGGTCGCGCCCTGGTGCGCCAGGGCGGCATACAACTCGGCCACCGGCTGATCGGCAGCGTGCGCTGCCTGCGGGAACAGGGACGTCTCGGTCATCCCCGGGGCGACGTTGACCTCCAGGAACCACGGCGTGCCGGCGTCGTCAATGATCATGTCCGTACGCGACAGGTGCCGTAGGCCCAGTTCTCGGTGCGCCAATAGCGCGAGGTCAGCGGCCCGCTGGGCTCGGTCAGGGGCTAACCGGGTCGGTACGAAGAACTCGGTCCGGCCCGGGTTGTACCGGGCGTCATAGTCATACGGTCCGTCGGTAGCGATCTCCACGCCGGGCAGGGCCCGGGGACCATCGCCCACATCCACCACGGAGACCGCCACCTCCACGCCGTCCACAGCGCGTTCGATCAGCGCGACATCCCCGTAGGAGAAGCAGGAGACCATCGCCTGCGCGAGATCGTCCGGTTCGCGGACCAGGCTCACCCCCAGTGCTGAGCCGCCCTGGGCGGGTTTGACGACGAGAGGCATCCCGAGTCGGTCCAGGACCGCGTCCAGAACCGTGTGTGCGCCGGCCTCCCGGAACAGACTCTGGGGGAGCGTCACGAACTCCGCCGTGGCGGCTCCAGCGCGCTGGACGAGCGTCTTGGCCACCGGCTTGTTCCATGCGATGCGCGACCCGGCAGCACTGGTACCGACGTAGGGCACGCCCACGAGTTCCAGCAGGTCGCGGATCGAGCCGTCCTCGCCGGTTGAACCGTGAAGCAGCGGCCAGACCACGTCCGGACGCTCGCGGCGAAGTTCGGCGAGTAGGTTGGCATCCACATCCCGAACGGATACTTGGTGGCCGGCGGAACGTAACGATTCGGCCACGCGGCGGCCTGAGCGCAGCGAAACCTCTCGCTCATGGGAAAGACCCCCGGCAAGGATGGCGATCTCCAACTCAGGCTTCATCGCAGCGGAACTCATCGGTACCTTTCGGGTCAGTCGATTACTCGGCGCGGAGCGTAGTGTGGTTCTTCGGCCCTGGTCGCAACCGGGACGGGCAGGTAGGGCCGGGGCCGCGAGTGCTCAAGCCTGGGCCACGGACGGTGACGGGTGGGCCACAACCACAGGATGGTCACGTCTGGTCGGGGCCGGGGGCATGTTGCCCGGGTAGCCGGCGCTTCGACGATCCGGCGCCAGTTCCGAACATCCGTATCAGGTCGGCTTCCTCGTTCACCACTCCGGCCAGCCGCCGTACGCCCTCGGTGATGCGCTCCGGCGATGGGTAGCAGTAGGACAACCGCAGGTGCCGGCCGCCCTGCCCGTCGGCGTAGAACGCTGTTCCCGGCACGTAGGCGACCAGAGCGCTCACTGCTCGAGGCAACATCGCTTGGGCATCGAGCCCTTCGGGAAGTTGCACCCAGGTGTAGAACCCGCCGGTCGGTACCGTCCAGGACGCTCCGGGCAGGTATTCACCCAAC
>DATGSR010000138.1:0-2451 GCA_035302405.1 Beutenbergiaceae bacterium | reverse complement strand
TCCGACGCCGCCATCTCAGACGCCGACGTCGCGGACACCACGCTTCCGCAGCCCGAACACATCGACACCCGGGCCCACCTGGATCCGGACCTGGCCTGGGGGCACCACCTGCTCATCGTGGGCCCCGAGGTGCATCCCGACGACGTCGAAGCCCTCGCGCTGAGCCGTTTCGCCGGCGCCTCCCGGCGCGACTCCCAAACCATCGACCTGCTCCCCGGTGCGTGGTTGACCGGCCCGTGGGCGCTGGATGACCACGCCCGCGAAGGGCTGGGCCTACCGGAGGAGGCCGGCGAAGCCTACTTGGCCAGGTCCCCGGTGCAGCGGGCCGACCCCGTACCGGAGGAACTGCTCGGCCTGGGCGGGCTGCTGGACGCATTCGCCGAAGGAACGCCCGAGGGCACCGAGGCCGAGGTCGTGGAGTTCATGCTGGCCGCGGCCTGCCGGCTGGGCGGTGCTCTGCGCGCAGGCGGGTCGGGCCGATTGCTAATCCCCGATCCGGCGGAACACGCCGACCTGCTCGTGCACGCACCGGTGTGGCTCGAACCAGACGCCCTGAAAGTGGTGCTGAGCGAGTTACTTCCCGGATTGCAGGTGCTGCCCGACCCCGGGCCCGCGCCCCTGCCCTTGCGTCCCCCGGCACCGGAAGGTTTGAGCAAGGAGGAGGAACAAGAGCGCGCCGAACTTCACGCCCGGGCCGATGAGATCGATTCCGCGGCGCTCGCGGGTGAGCAGATACACGAGGGCTACGGGGCGATCTGGCGGTTCCCGGACGACGGTGTGATCTCCATCCAGGTAGAGCCGCTGGAACACATTCCCACCGTGCTCCTCGGCGCGGACTGGGCGCAGGACGGTCTCCTCACCTACGCGGTGCGCTGGTACCCGACCGACCACGGCGCCGCGATGCTGCAACTGGAATCCGAGCCGTTGCCGCCGGCCACGCCGCCGGAGCATGCCCGCGCCTTGATCGAGGACTGTGCCGCCGCGATCCAAATCGCCGCGGGCGGGGTGGCCGCCGACGACGACGGGTTCTTGGTGGACCTCGGCGTAGGCCCGGAGGATGAAGCGGACCCGGAGGACCAAGCAGGAGCCGCGAAGGGCGAAGCGGACCCGGAGGACGAAGCAGTAGCCCCGGAGGGTGGAGCGAGTCCGCAGGGTGAAGCCGACCTGGCCGGTGGCGCGGGCACGGAAGGCGAAGTCGCTCCAGCGGCCGAAGCAAGTCCAGAGGCCGAAGCGGGGCCAAAGGGCGGGGCGGGGCCAGAGGGCGGGGCGAGCCCAGGGAACGGTGCGAGTCCAGAGGGCGGAGCAGACGACGCGCAGCAGGCGCCCGGCGACGGTGCGGAAGAGGACGAGTCGCCGGCTTCAGACAACGCCGAAGATGACGGCGACAAGGTCGAGGAGCCGCAAGCGAACGACGTCGACGGGGAGGGTGAGGAGGGACGCACACCGTAGCCCTCCCGCCGCGCGACACCTCGCCCGGGCGAAGACTCACGCAGGTCGTAAGAACGACGGGCAGCCACCGCCCGAGAACGTGACGCTTGCCACCCCGATAGGGGGTTTGCCCTGCGCGCATCGTGACTGCAGGCGCGGACCCACCTGCGCCGTTGGTAACATGTCCGCGGACCCCAAGCCCCCCTCTGCTTGTCCCGCCGCTCATGAGTGGTGGAGGCCACGGCCATGTCCGGGAGGGTGTTGGCACAACACCGAACATGACCTGACCACGCCCACACCCCCAAGGAGCGGACGTGCTGCAGCTATTGGCACTACATCTTGTAGTGGCACTGGCTGCGCCCACTTTGATGCGCCTGCTCGGGCGTAAAGGCTTCATCCTGTTGGCCCTCGCGCCGGCGTCCGTGGCGGTGTGGGCACTGGTGCATACCCGTCAGATCCTCGACGGCGATCATGTCCAGGTGCATCTGGCGTGGATCCCGACGCTGGATGCGACGTTGGACTTCCGGGTAGACGGACTGTCCTGGCTCATGATGATGCTGGTGGGCGGCGTCGGCGCACTGGTGCTGTTCTACTGCGCCTGGTACTTCGCCTCCGGCGCCACCGGGCTCGGGCGCTTCGCCGGGTGTTTCGTCGCCTTCGCCGGCGCGATGCTGGGCCTGGTCACCACCGATAACACCCCGGCATTGTTCGTGTTCTGGGAACTGACCACGATCTTCTCCTACCTGTTGATCGGCCACTACTTCGACCGCAAGGGGTCCCGCCGGTCCGCGATGCAGGCCATCGTCATCACCGTCACCGGCGGCTTGGCGATGCTCATGGGCTTCCTGATGCTGGGTGAGCTCCCCGGGGGCTCTTACCGCATCTCCGAACTCGTGGCCAACCCCCCACCGAGTTCTGGTCTGGTGACCATCGCGCTGGTGCTGGTGCTGGCCGGTGCGCTCAGCAAGTCCGCTCTGGTTCCGTTCCATTTCTGGCTGCCCGGGGCGATGGCCGCACCCACCC
>DATGSR010000137.1:0-3366 GCA_035302405.1 Beutenbergiaceae bacterium | reverse complement strand
TCGCCCGCGTCCGGTGAGCCCTCCGCGCCTGCCATGCGTTGATGGTACGGGCACTCGGGCAACCCCGGCCCGGACGCACTCGGATGCTGGCCTCCGGGCAGGCGGGCAGCGTGACCCGCGGGCCCTCAGGTGCTGGAGTCGGCGTACGGTCCGGCCTCGCGCACTTCGGCCCAACGACGCCGTGGAATGAGCGTCGCGATCACCACGCCGACGACGACGTGCAACAGTCCGATGCCGAGCCAGACCGCTGGTCCCTCGGCGGTGATGCCCACCGCTGCGGTGACGGAGAGCCCGACGTGGAAGCCGCCGTGGATGCCGACGGCAGCCCACACCGACCGCATGGCGATCGCCAGGAAACCGGCGCTGAGCGAAAACCCCAAGGGCAGCGCCAGGAAAAGCAGATGCTCCCAAGCACCTTGTTGACCGCCGCTGGAAGCCAGGTGCGGAATCGTGAAGGCCACCGCCGTGATCACCACGCCCAGCACGGGCCGGTGGCGCAGCGTCTGTAGCAGATAACCGCGGAACAGCACCTCCTCACCGATGCCCTGCAGCACGAAGGCACGCAGGAACAAGAGCACGAGCATCGCGCTCACGGACACCGAGGCCACTTCCTCGCTTCCGGCTAACTCCAGGGTGCGGGCGACACCCAGAGCCTGAGTCACCCACCCGCTTACCAGAGAGATCGCCTGGGCGATCCCGTAGCCGGCGAGCAACCCGAGAACGGCGCGTTTGCCGAACCGGAGCCCGAGGGCGCTCACCGGACGGCGGTCCAGCCACCGCAGTAGCCCCCACGACGCCAGCAGATAGGCGGCGAGCACCATGGCAGCCATCGGTGCGTACGCCGCCACCCCCACGCCGTCGGACCGATCGAGAAGACCGGCATACCCCGGGATGAGCAACAAGATCCCCCCGGCCATCGCCAGCGGCAGGAACAGCACCGTCGGCAACACGACCCGGGCCCACACCGGCAGCCGCGGCGCCGGCGGGGACGCGAGGGGCGCACCCGAGGATGCGGTTGGCTCACCGGCGGAGGACGCGGCCGGCCGGCCGGGTGAGGGTGCTGGCTCACCAGCCTTGGAGGAGCGCGACTCCGCGGCGATTTTCGCGTGTTCAGAGGCGTGTGGTGTCATGCCTTCGACGTTATGGATCAGCCGCGAGCGGCCACATCGACCGCCGGTCATTGATCGGGGCCCGACGGCGATGACCGGGGACACCGAAGTCGTGACCACGGTCATGGGTCGGCGCAAGGAGAGCACCTTTACGGTGGTGAGCATGGAATCGACCCGCGACGCACCGCTGCTGGGAAAGTTGCTTCCCGCGCTGCAGGTGCTGTCGCTGATATGTCTGCTGTTCGCCGCGGTGACCATCATGGCCGGCAGCGGACCCTGGTCCGACGTCGCCGGCATGGTGGCGGTGGTGTACCTGGCGGCGATCCCGGTTGCGGCGGCGCTGTGGTTCGCCCGCGCACGCCAGCGGTCCGGACGCGGACGCGCGGTGTTGTCCACCGCGGCCGGGGTGGCACTCCTCCCGGTGGCATTGTCGGGGGCGGTTGGTTTCACCATTCCGGCGTTGCTGCTGGCGGTCGCCCTGATAGTGGTGGACAGCGGCAAACAGGCCGGGTTCATCGCCGCGGGCATCGTTGCGGTGGCCGGGACGCTGCTGCACCTGAACGTGGGTAACGGGCTGGTGGTCGGACTGGCCAATGCACTGCCGGTGATGGTGCTGCTGTGTTTCGGGATCGCCCTGGGCGCCGCCTTGCGCGCTTACCAACAGGCTCATGCACGTGATCAGCAGACGATCACCGAGCGGGACGAGGCGCTGGCACAACTGCAGGAGGCGATCACCCGGCTGCGTCGGACCAATGAAATCGAGAAGGAACTGCTGCTGGCCGATGAGCGCGCCCGTTCCGCTCGCGATCTGCACGACGGTCTGGGCCATCGCCTCACGTTGATTTCGATGGGGCTGGAGTTCGCCCGCCGGACGCGGGAATCCGACCCGGAAGCGGCCTGGAGTGAGGTCGCCAACGCCGATGCCACCGCCCGGGAGGCGCTGACCGAGATGCGCACCTGGGTGCGGGCGCTCAGCCCGGTCCGGGATCCCGAGGCCACGGGCGTGGCTGCCTTCGAGGCGATCGCCGAGTCGTTCCGAGGTAGTGGCTTGCAGGTCACCGTGGATACCGGTGGGCACGAGCACCTGCCGCTGACCCAGGAGGCGTCACTGTTGATGTACCGCACAGTGCAGGAGGGGCTCACGAACGCGCTGCGCCACGGGCGCGCGCAGCGGGTGCAGATCACGCTTGCCTCCGGCGATGGCGACTTGGTGCTGCGAATCGTCAATGACCTTGATGAGAGGGCGCGCGCCGCACTCCCGGCCGGAGAGATCGCTGCGGGTTTCGGTTTGCGCGGCCTGGCCGATCGGGCCGCAGCGGTGGGTGGTACGGCACGCGCCGAGCACAAGGACGAGCACGTGGAACTGACGGTTAGGGTGGATCGAAAACTCGCCATCCAGCCCGGCGAACTGTCCGCGGAGTTGCGGGCGTGAGTGAGCATGAACGCCGGCGCTGCCGGTAGGAACGATTGGACGGGCGTGAGCGAGCGGGCCCCTGGGACGAGCGAGCAGGCCGCTGACACGAGCGAGCAGGCCACTGGCGTGAGCGAGCGGGTGACTTCGGCTCCCGAAACCTTGCGCATCGTGATCGTGGACGATCAACAACTTCTGCGGCGGGGCCTGACGATGCTGCTGTCGACCGTCGACGGCTTCGAGATCGTGGGAGAAGCGGCGGACGGTCGAGAGGCACTCGCGGTGATCGCCCGCTATGAGCCCGCTGTCGTCCTCGCCGACGTGCGCATGCCCGGCATGGACGGCATCGAACTGGTGACCCGTTGCCGCATCGACCACCCCGACCTTCCGGTGCTGCTGCTGACCACCTTCGACGACGAACCCGTGGTGCAAGGCGCTCTGGCCGCGGGCGCCGCCGGGTTCCTCCTCAAGGACACCTCCACCGATGCGCTCGCCGAGGCGATCCGCTCCGTGGCCGCGGGCGGGATGGTCATCGACCCCCGAGTTACCCGGATCGCCATGCGCCAGCATGCCGATCAGCGCACGACGGCGGGCGGCGACCCGCTGGCAGTGCTGACGCGGGCCGAACGGCTGGTGGCCGAACAGGTGGCCGAGGGACGCACGAACGCCGAGATCGCCGAAGCGCTGGTGCTTGCCGAGGGCACGGTCAAGAACCACGTCTCGGCGCTCCTGCGCAAGATCGGGGCACGCGACCGCACCGCGCTGGCGCTGACGCTGTACAAAACGCTGAACGGCTGATCGACGGACTTACCGGTTCCGCCGCGAATGCCTGCGGCCGCGCAGCGG
>DATGSR010000136.1:0-4180 GCA_035302405.1 Beutenbergiaceae bacterium | reverse complement strand
CATGGTGCAGATCGCGGTGGGCAGCGACGGGCTCTGGGACCGATTCGCCGCCGAGTTCGATCTGGACACCTCCGACCCGCGCCTGGCCACCAACGCCGACCGGGTGGCCAACCGGGACCACGTGATCGAGATCGTCAACGCCGCCTTCGCCGAGTTGGGCCTGGCCGAACTGATGGAACGGTTGAACTCCGCCGGCATCCCCGCCGGGGAGGTGCGCACCCTGGACCGGGTGTACGACTGGGAACAGACCCGATCCCAGGGGCTGCTCATCGACGTGGACCACCCGGTACTCGGCCCGGTGCAACTGCCCGGGCCGCCGCTGCGCTGGTTCGACGCCGAGGGGGAGCGCAAGCGCGAGCAGCACCTGGCCCCGCCGCGACTGGGCCAGGACGAGGCCGCGATCCGGGAGTGGCTGGACAGCACCCCGCCGCGGTAGAGGAGCCCGCCGGGCGGTGGTGCCACGTACGGGCCTGCTCCGCCGGGCGGTGGTGCCACGTACGGGCCTGCTCCGCCGGGCGGTGCGGCCGTCAGTGGGTCAGGCCGCCGGATGGCGGGGTTGTTCCCAACGCTCTGCGATCGAGGCTTTGATGATGACTGGTTCAGAGCGGATCGGGCTGCGGCCGCGGCGCGGCGAAGTCACCGGAACGCTGCCGGAACGCCGCGAGGGTTCGCACGAGCGTCGTGGTTTCGTCGTCCTTGAGGCCGAGGTCTGCGAAGACGTCATTGAGGGAGACGGTCGCCGCTTCCATCCGATCACGCCCGGCATCCGTGAGCACGAGGATGGTGGCTCGTCCGTCCGTCGGGTGGGGCTCGCGGCGCACCAGGCCGTCGGCCTCCAGCCGTTTGACGGTGTTGGTGACGCTGGCGGGGTGGACCTGAAGGCGGGCCGTGGCGCTTGCCATCGGCAACCGTCCGTGACGGGTGAACCCCAGAAGCCGGAGCATCTCGTAGCGGGCGAAGGTGAGTTCGTGCGGTCTGAGAACCTCGTCGATTCGCGCCAACATGAGTTGGTGAGCACGCATGACGCTGGTGACGGCGGCCATCCCGTCGGCGGCATGGTCCCACCCATGGGCTCGCCATTGCCGCCGGGCCTCGGCGATGGGGTCAACGGGTAGCGGCCGGTGGTTCGCCATCGACGGTGCCCTCCTCCCTGCTCGCCACGAGGAGTGTAGCGAGCGCCGAGGGTCGGCGGCCCATACGTGCGCACCGAACCGACTCGTCGTCGTGGGCTCGGTTGCGAAGCCGGCGAACGCCACCGACCCCGATGTGCGGAGCGGTCACACCGCCGACTCTGAGTTTGCGCAGCGCGCACGATGCCAGCACTGAATTTGCTCAGCGCGCACGAAGCCAGCACTGAGCTTGCGCAGCGCGCACGACGCCGACTCTGAGTTTGCGCTGCGCGCACGGCTCGGAGTTTCCGAGCACCCACAGACCCTAGACTTACTTTGACAACAGACCATATAGTTGGCCTTCATAGTATCGCGGATCGCGGTTTCACCCAGCGAAGGGACGCACGCCATGACCGCAACGACAGCCAAGACTCGTGATCTGTCGCATTTCATCGGCGGGCGGCATGTGGCCGGCGCGTCGGGACGTTTCGCCGATGTCTACGACCCCAGCATCGGAGAGGTCCAGGCGCGGGTGCCGCTTGCGAATGCCGATGAGGTCGCCGCGGCGATCTCGGTGAGCGAGGAGGCCCAGCCTGAATGGGGGGCGACCAACCCGCAGGCGCGCGCTCGAGTGTTGTTGAAGTTCCTCGATCTCATCGCCAAGGACACCGAGAGCCTGGCGCGCACGTTGTCCAAGGAACACGGCAAGACTCTGGAGGACGCCAAGGGCGATATCCAGCGGGGTGTGGAGGTGGTGGAGTTCGCCGTCGGTGCGCCGCATCTGCTGAAGGGGGAGTACTCCACCGGCGCGGGCGGGGGCATCGATGTGTACAGCATGCGCCAGCCGCTGGGGGTGGTGGCCGGCATTACGCCGTTCAACTTCCCGGCGATGATTCCGCTGTGGAAGATGGGCCCGGCGTTGGCGGCGGGTAACGCGTTTGTGCTCAAGCCCAGTGAGCGTGACCCCTCGGTGCCGCTGCGGATCGCCGAACTCTTCCTGGAGGCGGGGCTACCCGAAGGCGTGCTCAACGTGGTCAACGGTGACAAGGAGGCCGTGGATGCGATCCTGCACGATGAGCGCATCAAGGCGGTGGGGTTCGTGGGCTCGACGCCGGTCGCGCAGTACATCTACGCCACCGCCGCGGCCAGCGGCAAGCGTGCGCAGTGCTTCGGCGGGGCGAAGAACCACATGGTGATCATGCCCGATGCGGATCTGGACCAGGCCGCCGATGCGCTCATCGGTGCGGGTTACGGCTCAGCCGGGGAGCGTTGCATGGCTATCTCCGTGGCCGTGCCCGTCGGGGAAGCCACTGCTCAGGCACTGCGGGGCAGGCTGATCGAGCGGGTGAAGGAACTCAAGGTCGGGCCGTCATTGGCGGAGGGGGTGGACTACGGCCCGCTTATCACCCGCGAGGCGGTCGAGCGCGTGAGCACGGCCATCCAGCGGGGCGTGCAGGAGGGCGCCACGCTGCTGGTGGACGGGCGGGGCCTGACCGTGCCGGGCCACGAGAACGGGTTCTACCTGGGGCCCACGTTGTTCGACGATGTCACCCCCGAGATGTCTATCTACCAGGAGGAGATCTTCGGGCCGGTGCTGACAGTTGCGCCGGCAGCCGATTACGAGCAAGCCGTGGCGATGGTGAACAACAACCAGTTCGGTAATGGCGTGGCCATCTTCACCCGCGACGGTGATGCGGCCCGGGATTTCTCCACCCGGATCGACGTGGGGATGGTGGGGGTGAACGTGCCGATCCCGGTGCCGATCGCCTATCACACCTTCGGTGGCTGGAAGAAGTCCGGGTTCGGTGACCTCAACCAGCACGGCCCGGACGCTTTCCGCTTCTACACCAAGACCAAGACCGTCACCAGCCGGTGGCCCTCGGGCATCAAGGACGGCGCCAGTTTCGTCATCCCCACGATGCACTGACCCGTGGCAGTAGCGATGAGCGACGAACGCGCCGCGCTGGTGGAGGCGGTCCGGGATTTCGCACAGAAGGCGCTGGCGCCGCACGCGAACCAGTGGGACGCCGACAAGCACTTCCCCGTCGACACCCTCCGCCAGGCGGGCGAGGTGGGCCTCGGAGGGGTATACGTCCGCGAGGACGTCGGCGGGTCTGGGCTGAGTCGGCTCGACGCCGCTGCGATCTTCGAGGAGTTGGCCCGCGGGGACGCCGCGATCGCGGCATACATTTCCATCCACAACATGGTCGCCTGGATGATCGACAAGTTCGGCGGCCAGGAGCAGCGCCGGCAATGGCTGCCGCGGATGATGACCATGGAGGATCTGGGCAGCTACTGTCTGACCGAACCCGGGGCCGGCTCCGATGCGGCGGCGCTGACCACAGCGGCCCGGCGCGACGGCGAAGAGTACGTCATCAACGGCACCAAGCAGTTCATCTCCGGTGCCGGCAGTGCGGCGGTCTACCTGGTGATGGCCCGCACCGGTGAACCGGGGCCCCAGGGCGTCAGCGCCTTGCTCGTGCCGGCCGACGCGCCCGGGCTCAGTTTCGGGCCCATTGAGCGGAAGATGGGCTGGAACGCCCAGCCCACTAGGCAGGTGATCCTCGACGACGTGCGCGTGCCGATGTCCCACCGGCTGGCCGGGGAGGGGGACGGGTTCAGAATCGCGATGAAGGGGCTGAATGGCGGGCGGGTCAATATCGCAGCCGTGTCTCTGGGGGGCGCCCAGTGGGCGTTGGACAGGGCCGCCCGCTATGTCCAGGAGCGCCAAGCCTTCGGCGGCCCGTTGGCGGCGAACCAGAGCGTCGTGTTCGCCCTGGCGGATGCGCAGACCGAGTTGCAGGCTGCCCGGCTGTTGCTGCAGTCGGCGGCGCAGAAGATGGACGACGGCGCACCGGACGAAGCCGTGGCCTGCGCGATGGCCAAACGGTTTGCCACTGACGTCGCCTTCAACGCCGCCAACACGGCGCTGCAGATGCATGGCGGGTACGGCTACCTGCACGAGTACGGCATCGAACGCGTGGTCCGCGACCTGCGTGTGCACCAGATCCTGGAGGGAACCAACGAGATCATGCGAGTAGTCATCGGCCGAGAGGTGCTACGCAAGGCCA
>DATGSR010000135.1:0-3339 GCA_035302405.1 Beutenbergiaceae bacterium | reverse complement strand
CGCCACCTACGCGGTGATGCGGTTCGACGACGTCGACACCGAGGTCGTGTGGTGGCTGGTGTATGTGCTTATCGGCGTGGGTGTGGCCACCGCGTTGGTGTGGCGACGCGCGCATCCGTTGTGGGTGTGTGTGGGTACTGCGGCTGCCGTGGTCGTCGCCCCGGTGGGGTTCTTCGCGCCGTGGTGGGCGCTGGTGTGGGTGTTCATCACCCGGCGGTGGCGTGACGTTGCTTTCGCCTCCACCGCTACCGCTGCCGCGATCGCCGCCACGTTCTGGCGTGACCACGCCCGCGGCGCGGACGCTATGTTGGCGTTCGCCGAGGAAACCGGCGGTGGTTCGGTGCAGTTGGCTACGCCGGGCTACGTGGGCCTGGGAGTCCTCAGCCTGGGCGTGGCGGTGGCGATCGGCCTGGTGCGGCGGTATCGGGCCACCGCCCGGGCTGCCCGGCACGCCGAGCAGGTCTCCACCCGCGCGGCGGATGAGTTGCGCACCGAACTTTCCCGGCAGGAGGAGCGCGACCTCATCGCCCGCGAGATGCACGACACCGTCGCCCACCACCTGTCGCTGGTGTCCCTGCACGCCTCCGCCCTGGAGGTCACCGCCACCGACCCGGGTACCGATGTGCCCGGAGCGGCTCGGTCCATGAGAAGTTCGGCCCACAAGGCCCTGGAGGAGATGCGCACCCTGATCACGAATCTGCGCGAGCCCTCCGGCAGCCCGCACCTGACCGGCACCGATCGCGGACTGGATGAACTGCCGGCCCTGGTGGAGGACGCCCGCCGCGCCGGGGCGGTTATCGCACCGACGATCTACATCACCGGCGCCGAGCAAGCACCGCTGACGCTGACGCGGGCGGTCTACCGGATCGTGCAGGAATCGCTCACCAATGCCCTCAAACACGCGCCGGGGGCGCCGGTGCTGTTGGACGTGCGGGCCGCGCCCGGCCGCGGCGTGCAGATCACGGTCACTAACCCGTTGCCAGCGGCGTCCTCCGCGCATGGGCAAGCCTATGGGGGCGGCCGTGCGGAGACACCCGGCGGCGGCGTCAACGCCGAGGATGGCAATGGTCGAAGTGCAAGGTTCGGCGGCGGGTATGGAGGCGCCCAGCCCGGCGGTTACGGCGGGCACGATGCCAGCCACGGCTACGGCACCCAGAGTGGCGGCTACGGCCAGCACGGTGGCTACGGTTACGGCGGCGGTCCCGGGTACGCAACCGGCACTGATTACCCCGGTGGTGCGGGTGCCGGCCAGCGGGGGATGGCCGAGCGGGTGCATGCCTTGGGCGGCACGTTCCAAGTCGGGCCGGAAGGCGATGCGTACGTGGTGCAGGCGCAGCTGCCCTGGCCGCAGGGTCCGGTGACCCATGGCGTCGCCGGCGCGTGAGGTTTCGCAGCCTGACCTTGTGGTCTCGCCCGACGCGAGACGGCTGCTAACACCCGGCCCCGCCGGCGGGCGGTGAGAACAAGCGAGCACGCACGAGGGGTTCGCCAAGGACAGGAGGGTTCGCCAACGACGGAAGTGGGTAGCCTGCTCGTATGAAGGTGGTGCGGTTCCTGCGCGGCCAGCCGCTGGCCCTGCTGGCCCTGGCGGCGATCATGGCGGCGCTGATCTTCACCGCGCTGGGGCAGACCACCGCGGTGATCGTGGTCGCGGTAGCGGTGATCGGCGTCGTCATCGTGGTCACGGCGCGGGACATGATCCGGGACCTGATGGCCGGGCACTGGGGACTGGACATCCTGGCGGTGGTGGCGATGATCGCCACGCTGCTGGTGGGGGAGTACGTTGCCGGCCTGATCATCGCGCTGATGCTCACCGGCGGGGAAGCGCTGGAGGAGTACGCCGCCCAACGAGCCACCCGCGAGCTCGACACCTTGCTGGACCGCGCGCCCACGTATGCCCACCGGATCGACCCGACCACCTCCGAAGTGCACCGCATCCCCGTGGATGAGGTCGCCGTCGGCGATCTGCTCGTGGTGCGCTCCTCCGAGGTGCTGCCCGTGGACGGCACCGTGATGTCCGACCGGGCAGTGCTCGATGAGTCCTCGGTGACCGGCGAACCGATCCCGGTGACCCATACCGAGGGCGATGAGGTGCTGTCCGGCACGGTGAACAGCACCGAGACGTTCACCCTGCGTGCCGACAAGGTCGCCGCCGAGTCCCACTACGCCTCGATCGTGCGCCTGGTGCAGGAGGCGGTGGATTCCCGTGCCCCGATGGTGCGCCTGGCCGACCGGTACGCGGTGCCGTTCACCATCCTGTCCCTGACCATCGCCGGCCTGGCCTGGTACTTCAGCGGCGACCCGACTCGGTTCGCCGAGGTGCTGGTGGTGGCCACGCCCTGCCCGCTGCTCATCGCCGCGCCGGTGGCGTTTATGGGCGGGATGAGTTCCTCCGCGCGGTTGAACGTGATCGTCAAGGAGGCCGGGGCGCTGGAGGTATTGGCCCGGGTCCGTTCGGCCGCGTTGGACAAGACCGGCACCCTCACCCAGGGCCGGCCCACCGTGGTGGACATCCGCCCCGGGGCCCGCTCCGCATCTGAGGCGCTGGGTCTGGCCGCGGCGGCCGAGCAGTACTCGGTGCACGTGTTCGCCGATCCGATCGTGCGCAGCGCTCGCCGGCAGGCGATGGACCTGCCGCAGGTGAGCGGCGCCGAGGAGGTCGCCACCAATGGGGTGCGCGCCGAGTTGGTCGATGGCACCGAGGTGCGGGTGGGTAAACCGACCTTCATCGAGGAGCGCACCGGCCCGTTGGAACGGGCGGACCTGGAGCCCGGGCAGACCGCGGTATATGTCTCCGCCGATGATCAACTAGCGGGAACGATCATCTTGTCCGACCCGCTGCGGGACAATGCGGCTGCCACCGTGGAGCGGTTGCGCCGCTCGGGTGTGCAGACCGTGGCGATGGTGACCGGTGATGTGCGGCCCACCGCCGAGTCCATCGCCGCCCAGGCGGGCATCGACCAGGTGCACGCCGAGATGAGCCCACAAGCCAAGGTGGACACCGTGGCGAAGATGCAGCCACGCCCGGTGTTGATGGTGGGCGATGGCATCAACGACGCCCCGGTACTCGCCGCGGCGGACGTGGGGATCGCCATGGCCGCCGGCGGTGCCACCGCGGCCAGCGAATCGGCTTCCGCGGTGATCACCTCCGACGACGTGGGCCGGGCGGCCGATGTGATGCACGTGGGGCGGCGCACCGTGAGCATCGCCCTGCAGTCGATCTGGATCGGCATCGTCATCTCCGTGGGGTTGATGCTCGTCGCCGCCTTCGGGCATCTCCCGGCCGTTGTCGGGGCGCTGCTGCAGGAGGTGGTGGATCTGGTGGCCATCCTCAGCGCG
>DATGSR010000134.1:0-3099 GCA_035302405.1 Beutenbergiaceae bacterium | reverse complement strand
GACCGCATCGCCGAAGAACAAGGCGGCCCCGAGGATCCCGGCCGCCGTGGTCAGCACCAAGACGCGAGGACGTCGCAGATGATGCTGCAACAGCGCCAGGAGCGCGAGGATGCCACCTTGCCCGTCGTTGTCCGCCCGGGTCACCAACAGTACGTACTTCACGGTGACGATCAGCGTGATCGTCCACAGCACCATGGAGATGATGCCGTACACGTTGTGGGGGACAGGGGCAACGGCGTTGTGCTCCATGTTGAACGCCGTGGGTAACGCATACAGGGGGCTGGTCCCGATGTCGCCGAACACCACGCCGAGGGCCCCCATCATCATCATCACCGGCCACGGACGGCGGCCCTTACCCAAGGGTGCCGAGCCGTCGAGCGGGCCGTCTCCGTCCGACTCGGCCGGGGAACCGCCGGGCGCGTCTGTGCGCGGGTGGGCGGGAGGCAAGACGCCCTGCTGCGCGGGGTGCGTGGTATCGGACCGGGGGTGTGCCGTGGTGGCGACCGGGGGTCTTTGGCTGGGGGAATCTGTCGGCCCTGTTGGCCTGGAGGATTCCATGCCTCCAATTGTCTGCCTGCCCGCGCGGCGGCGCTACCCCCGGATGGAGCCGGCATTCGGCCGCGTGCTGCGGCGGCGAGCAGCCGCCGTCGCCCGCCTGGCTCGGCGGACGGCGTCACCCGGGCACCGACGGACGTCTCGCCAACTCTCGGTCGGCACCCGGGACGACGTGGCCGTAGCGGTCGCCGCCTGACCCAGCGCGGTGGCAGAATCATCGACGGCGGCCCGCACGGACTTCCCGGCCCGACTGCGATAGCCACGGCTCAACTGAGATGGGCGGACCACCCGGAGGGCAGCGATGGGAAGCAAGGAACCGGCGGTGGCGCCCACACCTCACAACGTCAGTGGTCGCATCGCCCTGCAACTAGGAGTGGTCGGGGTCATCACCGCGCTGATCCCGGGCATCGGGGACTTCCTGGCCGCGCCGGTAGCCGTGACGGCTGTGGTGCTCGGCGTCGTTGGGTATCTGCGGGCCGAGAAGGGAAAAGCGACCAACCCGAATCAGGCCATTGCCGGAGCGGTCCTGGGCCTGCTGGCCGGCTTCATCATCCTCGCCTCCTACCTCATCGCCTGGTCCGCACCGTGACCCGCGGGCGAGGTGAGTCCGCGTGCTGAGAGACAGGGCGCGAGAAGCGCGCCCGCATGGTGAGGTGATCCGGCCCACGCGAAGGAGCCTGCATGGTGAGGCGGGCTGCGCCGCGGCTAGTGGCCCAGATGCTGACGTGAGCGGACCGCGTAGCGCAGCGAGCCGGGGCTTCCATCCCGCTGAGACTGACGGTATTGCATTGTTCCCGGTCGGCCGGCGTGGACTAACCTGGACAGGTCCAGGTCAAGCCCGACCGAGCAGGTGGAACGGTCGGGCGCACGGTGCACACGGGCCCGAGGAGGTGAGGGGCGTTGAGCAAGAAGAACAAGGGTGCGAAGAAGAAGCGGGGCACGGACCCGAAGAACGACCGTGTGCTCATCGCCTCCAACCGCCGGGCCCGCTATGACTACCACATCGATGAGACCTACGAAGCGGGGATCGCCCTCACCGGCACCGAGGTCAAGGCGTTGCGGGCCGGGCGGGCCTCCTTGACCGACGGGTGGGTCAACATCGATAACGGCGAGGCCTGGTTAGAAGGGGTGCACATCTCGGAGTACTCCGAGGGCACGTGGACCAACCACGCCCCGCGCCGGCGGAGGAAACTTCTCCTGCATCGCGAGGAGATCGACAAACTGGCCGGGAAGTCCCGCGAGAAGGGCTACACCATCGTGCCGTTGCAGATGTACTTCCTCCGCGGTCGCGCCAAGGTCGAGATCGCTCTGGCCCGCGGTAAGCGCGAGTGGGACAAGCGTCAGGCGATCCGGGAACGTCAGGACGCCCTGGAGGCCCAGCGCGCCATCAGCACGCGTGACTTTGCCTGAACTTTCAGGAAAGGTGAAGCAGGCGCTGGATCGCCGACACCCGCACAGCGACATTCTGCTCCAACTGGGCGGTCCGCCCTGCCGCCGCGGCCCGCGTGCGTGCCGAGCCGCTTCGAGAAATGTAAAGCGCATGGGCGAGCGCAAGTTGTTCGGGAAACGAGTAGTGGCCACGGCGCGTCCCCACTGAGCCGCCGAGACCGGCTTGTACCGCTGCCATGGCGTCGTCCGGTTCTGCGCAGCGTAAGTGCATCTTCGCCAGATCGAAAGCGACCGGCAAGGAGCCGGCGTACTCCCAGTCGATGAGGACGACCCGGTCGTGTAGTTCCAGGATGTTGGTACCCACCAGGTCCCCGTGCCCCAGGCTCACGTCAAGCAATCCGTCCCGGCGCACCAGCGCGCGAACGGCTTCGTCGGTTGCGGGATCGATGTGTTCGACCTGCACGACCGCGCGCCACCGCGCTTCGAACTGCGCGGAGAGAATGGACGATAATCTCAGCTCGCTGACTCCGACGCCTTGGTGCACCCGGTGCAGTCCGGCGGCCACGTCATAAGCCAACCGCTGCAATGCCCTGCCGCCGACGGGGTGACGACCGAATATCGCCTCCTCCAGCAAGTAGCGTGCCGTTCGAAGGTGGCCGTCGGCCACGATCCGAGGCATCAGACTCGGGGCGTGTATCCGCACCTGCGACCAGGCCTGCAGAATGCGCTCGATGCCGCTTTTCGGCCCTCCACCTTGCAACCGCACACTTAGGCCCTCGGGCACGTAGAACGCTCGAAGGCGCACGTCACGCTCGACGTCGAACTTCCCGAGCTTCACCACAACGGCAGCGGCTCGTGACCTGATCGTGGCGGTCGGGTCTTGTTTTGGCTCCAACACCGCGGGAAGTGAACCATGTGCCTGCTCCCCACGTACTGCGCTTCGCCCGTGCAGATACCAACGTGTGGGACAGGGTGCTGAAGGCAGCAGGTGTTCTCGGCGCTCGATCCGCGCCGTTTGGGCCAGTGCCGCGCGCCACCGGCTGACCGTCTTTGGTGCCATCACGCGGCGCCCCTTCCGCCTGCCCGTCACTTCACGGCCGGCCCCGAGTTCGGCCCTCCCGCGAGGGCATCAGTACTCGCACAACTGTGGGCTGT
>DATGSR010000133.1:0-14397 GCA_035302405.1 Beutenbergiaceae bacterium | reverse complement strand
GGCAAGGCGATACTGGGGTCGTGCCCGGCCCAGCCGTGCCAGTCGCTACGGCACAATCCGGTGGCCTCGACCTGCACCACCACCCCGTCGGCTGGCGCGACGGGGTCGGGGACGCTTCGGACGGCGGGGGCGTGCCCGAAGGAGTCGAAAACGACAGCGCGCATGTCGTCAGTGTGGCCCATGCACGCCCGCTGGTGCTCTAGGCTCGTAGACCATGACCCAGCAGCGAATCGATGGCCGCTCCACCACCGAACTGCGGCCGGTGCGGTTCCACCGGGGCTGGACGGATCAGGCCGAGGGCTCAGTCCTGGTGGAGTTCGGGGGCACCCGGGTGTTGTGCACCGCCTCGTTCACCGAAGGTGTGCCCCGGTGGCGCAAGGGCTCCGGTCAGGGATGGGTGACCGCCGAGTATGCGATGTTGCCCCGCGCTACCAACACCCGTTCGGGTCGGGAATCGGTCAAGGGCAAGATCGGCGGCCGCACCCATGAGATCTCCCGGCTGATCGGCCGGTCGCTGCGGGCAGTGATCGACACCTCCGCCCTGGGGGAGAACACCATCGTGCTGGACTGCGACGTGCTGCAGGCCGACGGCGGCACCCGCACCGCGGCGATCACCGGCGCGTACGTGGCGCTGGCCGATGCTGTCAGTTGGGGGCGGGAGCATCAGGCCGTCCCGAAGAAGGCAGAGGTGCTGACCGACTCGGTGTGCGCGGTGAGTGTGGGGATCGTCGACGGCATGGCGATGCTGGACCTGGCCTACACCGAGGACGTGGGCGCAGGCACGGACATGAACGTGGTGGTGACCGGCTCCGGCGGGTTCGTTGAGGTCCAGGGCACCGCCGAACAGGAACCGTTCAGCCGCTCCCAGTTGGAGGAGTTGCTGGACCTGGCCGCGCTGGGCTGTGCAGACCTGACCGAGCGCCAACGACTGGCATTGGCCGAGGACCTGCCGCGCCGCGAAACGCCGGGCATGCTCTGAGCATGGCGAAGGCCCAGGTGGTGCTCGCCACCCACAACCAGCACAAGATCGCTGAGCTGCGCCAGATCCTGGCCGGCGTGCTGCCCGAGGACCAGGTTCTGGGCGCCGGCGATGTGGGGGCCCCCGATGTGGCCGAAACCGGCGTGACCTTCGCTGAGAACGCGTTGCTGAAGGCGCGGGCGGCCGGCGCCCACTCGGGCAGGATCGCCATCGCCGACGACTCCGGGTTGGCCGTGGACGTGCTCGGCGGCGCCCCCGGGGTGTTCTCCGCGCGCTGGTCAGGGCGCCACGGCGACGACGCGGCAAACCTGCGGTTGCTGCTCGCACAGTTGGCTGACGTGCCGATAGAGCACCGACAGGCCCAGTTTGTGTGCGCAGCCGCGTTGGTGGCCCCCGATGGCACTGAGGTGGTCGAGCACGGCTACTTGGCCGGCACGCTGCTGACCGAACCGCGAGGGTCGGGCGGGTTCGGCTACGACCCGATCCTGGTGCCGCACGGGTACGAGCGGTCGTGTGCCGAACTGACCCCGGAGGAGAAGAACGAGATCTCCCACCGCGGCCAAGCTTTCCGTGCGCTCACCGGCCACCTGGAGCGGCTCGCCCAAAAGTAGGGGTGCCCAGCGTAGGGGTGCCCAGCGTCGGCGTGCCCAGTGCGCCCGGCGCCTTACACCACCCGCCCGGTATGGGACAGCGCTTGGCGGATCAGCGCACCGTGCCCGCCGACCATCTCGGCCTGGATCCCGGGACTGACGGCCTCTTCGGGGGTGAGCCAGGAGATCTCCAGGACGTCATCGCGCGGTGAACAATCGCCGTCGATCGGCACGATGTAAGCCAATGACACAGCGTGTTGACGGGGGTCGTGATACGGCGTGATGCCCGGCGTTGGGAAGTACTCGGCCACGGTGAACGGCACCGGGGACACCGGCAAACGCGGCAGAGCCATCGGCCCGAGATCCTTGTCCAGATGGCGGGCCAGGGCGTCGCGAATGCGCTCGTGGTACATCACCCGCCCGGACACCAACGCGCGCTGGATGCTCTCCTCCCGCGGCGTTCGCAGCAACACGGCCACGTTCTGGATTGCCCCATCGGCGTCCACGCGGACCGGAACCACATCGACGTACACGAACGGCAGTCGGCGCCGGATCAGCGCCAACTCATCGGGGGCGAACCAGGTGTTCATGTCATCCGAGGCGATATCGCTCATTCACTGCCTCCCGTTGGCAACCACGTACTGCGTCCCACGCTAGCGGTCCCGCCAAGGGTGGGCTGACACACAGCCGCCTGCGCCGATTTCCGGCTGGTTCACGCTGGGTGTGACAATCGGGGGGTGCAGCACTCGCAGGCAGAGGGACCGTTCGCCAAAGAGCCGGGGGCGCAAGCGTCAGGCCCCCTCGTGGAGCGTGCCGAGATCATCCGCGCCGCGTTGGGTCTGGCGCTTTACGCGGCCGCATTCGGCCTGTCGTTCGGGGCGGTCGCGGTGGCCTCCGGGCTGTCGGTGCCCCAGGCGATAGTGCTGTCCCTGGTGCTGTTCTCCGGGGCTTCCCAGTTCGCGTTCGTCGGCGTGGCCGCCACCGGTTCACCGTTCGCGGCCATCCCGGCGGCGTTGTTGTTGGGGGTGCGCAACACCTTCTACGGGGTGACGATCGCCCAGATCCTGCGCCCGCGAGGGTGGCGCCGGGTGCTGGCCGCACACTTCTCCATCGACGAGACCGCCGCGATGGCCGCCGCCCAACGCAGCACCCGGGCCAAGCGGTACGCGTTCTGGGCCAGCGGGGCGGCGATGTTCATGCTCTGGAACGTCGGCTCCCTGGCCGGTGCGTTGCTGGGCAGCGTGCTGGACACCGCCACGTTCGGGTTGGACGCCGCTGCTCCGGCAGCATTCCTGGCGTTGCTTTGGCCCGCGCTGCGCACCGCCCGCGGGCGTTGGGTGGCTGCGGGTTCGGTGGTGCTTGCTCTGGTGCTGATCCCGCTGGTGCCTGCCGGGGTGCCGGTGCTGGCGGCCGTACTGGTCGCGGTAGCCGCTGGGTGGCACGAAGTACGCGGCTCCGAGGCAGGGGCCGCCCACGGTGAGGGCGCTGCTGCGCCGGAAGGACCGCTCGGTGGGCAGGGAAGCGGTTCGCCGGAGTCGCCCGGTTCGGGCGACCCACAGCAGCCGCGCCGACCAGGAAAGGACGACCGATGAGTGCGCTGTGGATCGGCACGATCGTCGCCGCCGTCGGGTGCTTCGGGTTGAAGTTGCTCGGCACGGCCATGCCGGAGTCGTTGTTGGACCATCCGATGGTCCAGGCCATCGCCCGGTATTTGCCGGTGGCCATGCTGTCCGCGTTGATCGTCACCGAACTGGCTGCCGGCGATGGCGGCTACCAAGTGGACTGGCGGGTGCTCGTCGGCGTCGGGGCCGGAGTGGTCGCGCTGCTGTTGCGTTTCGGGTTCCTCGTAGTGTTCGCCGTCGCGATCGTGGTCACCGCGCTGCTGCGGCTCCTGACCTGACCAACCGACCTACTGGCGGCAGTCTTCGTGCAGGCTCAGCGGTTGCGCGGCGAACCGGAGCCCGTAGCGTGAAGAAATGAGCCGAATCGTCGTAGTGGGAGCAAGCGGAAACGTCGGTACAGCGGTGCTTCGTGCATTGGTGGACGACGCCGAGATCACCTCGGTCTTGGGCATCGTACGAAGGCCGCCGGCCACCGAGGAATCGCCCTACGCCGACGTGGAGTGGGCCGCCGTCGACATCGCCGAAGGCTCCCACATCGTCGAAGACCTCACCGGGTTGTTCGCCGGCGCGGACGCGGTCATCCACCTGGCATGGCAGATCCAACCGAACACGCGCCGCTCCCAACTGCGCGAGGTGAACGTCGAGGGCACCCGGCGAGTCGCGCACGCCGTCGGCCGCGCCGGAGTGCCCCAGTTCCTCGTCGCCTCATCCTGGGCCGCCTACAGTCCCGATCCGGAAAAGCAGCTTCGTGCCGAGGACTGGCCCACGGGCGGGGTTCGTTCCTCGCACTACAGCGTGGACAAGGCCGCACAAGAACGGGTCCTCGATGAGTTCGAGGAGGCAAACCCCCAGGTGCGTGTGGGGCGACTACGCACTGCGCTGGTGTTCCAGCGTGATGCCGGGGCCTCGATCACCCGGTATTTCATCGGGCCGTACCTTCCGCCGAGTTTGCTGCGACCTGGCACCTTGCCGGTGGTCCCGCTACCGACCGGAGTGCAAGCACAGGTCATCCACGCCGACGACGCCGCCGCGGCGTACCTGACCGTGCTGCGGGCGGGCGCCCACGGCGGGTTCAACGTGGCCGCCGACCCGATCCTGGATGTGTCCATGCTGGGGGAGGTCCTCGGGCAGGGCCGCACCGTGGAGGTGCCCTGGCGCGCGATCCGGCCGCTGCTGTACTACGGACACAAAGCACGGCTGGCCGCCGCCGATGAAGGCTGGCTCGACATGGCCCGGGAGTTGCCGATGATGGACACCACTCGGATCAAGGATCTGGGTTGGCAGCCGCGACACAGCGCGCAGGAGACGCTGAAGGAAATGCTGGACGGCATCGCCTCCTCCGCCGGAAGGCCAACCCCGGTGATGGCCCCGGATCTGCGCAATTTCGGCGACCTGGACGAGGTGGTGTACGACACCGCCGCCGGTGAGGTGGAACTGCCCCAACTGCCTGCCGACGTGGGCCCGGTTCCCGACCACATCGATGCCTCGTTGTTGGGTCTGTACCTCTCCGACCACCTCACCGGAGCGACCGCGGGGAAGAACCGCATCCACCAGATGGTCCAGTCCTACGGCAACACCCGCATCGGTCCCGACCTGGCGCGGGTGAGTAAGCAGATCGACGGCGAGTGTGACTTCCTCAACGAACTGATCCATGCTCTGGGTCTGCGGGAGCGAGGCCCCCGCCAGGCGCTCGGCGCGATCGGCGAACGAGCCGGCCGGCTCAAACTGAACCAACGGGCGTTTCAGCCCTCCCCGATGACCCCGTTGTTGGAGTTGGAACTGATGCGCTCGGCGGTCATCGGTAAACGGTCTGGCTGGCAGGTGCTGGCCACCTACGCCGAGGACCTGGGAATGCCCGAGCGGATTTTCCTGGACCTGGCACACAAGGCAGAGGAGCAGGCCGAACTCTTGGAATCGCTGCACGAGCGGGTGCGTGTGCAGGCGTTCTACACCGCCGGTCAGCACGTCGCCTAACGCCCCGGGGTGCGCGCGGGCGACGACTTCCCACACTGATGCCATGGGATTGCGCCACGTGGACCCATCCGGCCCGGGGTGGGGGAGAAGGCGAAGCGGGCGAGGCTTCGTCTACCTGGACGAACACGGGGAACCGATCAGGGATGCGAACACCAAGCAACGCTGCCGTGAACTGGTGATTCCGCCGGCGTGGCAACACGTGTGGATCTGCCCCGATCCCCGAGGTCACATCCAGGCCACCGGCATCGACGACGCGGGCCGCCGACAGTACCTGTATCACCCGGTCTGGCGCGCCGCTCAGGACGCGTTGAAGCATGACCGTGTGCTCGACGTCGCCGACCGTCTGCCGGCCGCTCGCCGGCGAGTGCGGGCGGACCTGGCCCAGCGGGGCATGCCCCGCACCAAGGCGCTGGCGATCGCCTTCCTCCTGTTGGACCAGGGCCTCTTTCGGCTCGGTAGTGAGACATACGCCGACGAGCACGGGAGTTTCGGGTTGGCCACGATCCGCAAGGAACACCTGCGGATCACCCGCGAGGGCACGGCGGTGTTCGACTACCCGGGTAAGTCGGGCGTGCGCGCCCACGTGCAGATCGATGACCCCGACCTGCTGCCGGCGCTGCGGACCCTGCGCAACCGACGTGGCGGGGGCGCTGAACTGCTGGCATACCGCCGGCCGGGCGCCCCGGTGCGATGGGTGAACCTGACCAGTTCCGACATCAACGAGTACATCAAGTACCACCTCGGGGAGCAGGCCAGCGCCAAGGACTTTCGCACCTGGCACAGCACCGTGCTGGCCGCTGTGGCGTTGGCGCTCGGCCCCAGGGAGGAGACCGAGAGGGCACAGCAAAAGCGGATCCGGCAGGCAGTGAGCCTGGTCGCCGAGCATCTGGGCAATACCCCGGCGGTGAGCCGGTCCTCCTATATCGACCCGCGCGTGATCGAGACCTACCAAAATCAGGGCGCGATCGACGTCGTGCCCCCCGACGCGGCCGCGAGCATCGCCGAGCATACAGACGCTCGCGATGAGGACAACGATGCTGAGGGCACTGATGCTGAGGACACTGCCGATGCGAGCGCTGATGCTGAGAAAACTGATGCGCCGCACGACGACGCAGGCCGCCTCAATCTGCCCGTCCCCGCCGACGTCGAGCGTCAGGTACTGCAGGTGCTGAAGGCCGAGGAGTGAGCGCACCCCGAGGCGCCCGGATCGAGCAGCCCGAGCGGAACTCGGAGTTCGACTCGGAGAGAGCCGCCCATGGACGGTAGCGACCGGCTTCGTAGCTACCAGTCCAGCGGCCGCGGGGACACGACCTAGCGGCCCGAAGCGAGCCCCGGGTGCGCGACGGGGGTCTCACGCCCGGTCGGTGACATCTCCTTCCCCGCTGGCTCGTGCACAGTGGGCGCAGCAATAGATCGTCCCATCGCTACCTTCCACACCGTGCCCCAGGATCCGCACCCCGCAGTGTTCACAGGTCGGTGCCATGGCATGGGCAGCGCATTCGAAACTGTCGAACGTGCCGGATTCCTGGCCGCGGGTGATCGTCATGGTCTTGTCATAGGTGTTTCCGCAGGTGTCGCACACGGCCATGCCGTCCTCCTCATTTGATCTTCCATGTCTTGTTCAGGGTCGCCCACTACTGGTGTGTTCGCATCCGCGCTCGCCGTGGTCCTGTGACCGCGCACGCGCGCAACCCGATAGGGAAATCCAACCCGGATATTTCGAGGTGCGAGGGCAATCGGGCTGACCTACGTTGGCACCCCGTGCACATCGATGCACCTGAGCCCAGCATGTCCGGCATACCAACCCAGCACGAACGGCGGTCGAAACCCGTCCGCCCAGACACCGGAAGAGCAGGCGATATGCGCGCAGTAGTGTGGCAAGGCAAAGAAGACGTGGCGGTCAGCGACGTCCCACAACCTCAGTTGCGCGAGCCCACCGACGCCATCGTCCAGGTCACGTCCACGGCACTATGCGGATCGGATCTGCACCTGTACTCGGTCCTCGGCGCATTCATGGCCGACGGCGATGTGCTGGGCCACGAAGCGATGGGCACCGTGGTCGAGGTGGGCGAGCAGGTGCAGCACATCGAATCCGGGGACCGAGTGGTGATCCCGTTCCAGATCGCCTGCGGCCACTGCTGGATGTGCCAGCGAGGACTGCAGACCCAGTGCGAAACCACCCAGGTGCGCGAGCATGGAACAGGGGCCGCGCTGTTCGGTTACAGCTCCTTGTACGGGCAGGTCCCGGGCGGGCAGGCCGAGTTCGTGCGAGTACCGCACGCCGACTACGGACCGATCAAAGTTCCCGACGACGGCGCTCCGGACGAGCGGTACCTGTACCTGTCCGACGTGCTGCCCACTGCCTGGCAGGCCGTGGCATACGCCGATATCCCGGCCGATGGCAGCGTGCTGGTGCTCGGCCTGGGCCCCATCGGGCAGATGTGCGCACGGATCGCCAAACACTTGGGCGCCGGCACCGTGCTAGCGGCCGATTCGGTGCCCGAACGGCTCGCCATGGCTCAACGCCATCGCATCCAGACGTTGGACCTGCAGGCGGTCGACGACGTGGCCGGCGCCGTCGCCGATCTCACCGAGGGGCGGGGCCCGGATGCGGTGATCGATGCAGTGGGTATGGAAGCCCACGGCTCCCCGCTTGCCGGCGCCGTGCAGAAGTTTGCCGGATGGTTACCCGACAGTGTCGCCGGGCCGCTGATGAAGACCGCTGGGGTGGACCGGCTGGCAGCCCTGTACACCGCTGTGCACACCGTACGGCGCGGGGGCACGATCTCCCTCTCGGGGGTCTACGGCGGGCAAGCCGACCCGATACCGATGCTCACCCTGTTCGATAAACAGGTCACCCTGCGCATGGGGCAAGCAAACGTGCGCCGGTGGGTGGATGACCTGATGCCGCTGGTGAGCGACCCGGCCGACCCGTTGGGCGTGCTGGACCTACGCACCCACCGCCTGCCGCTCACCGAGGCGTCCCAGGCGTACGAGATGTTCCAGAAGAAGCAGGACGGATGCATCAAGGTCGTCTTCGAGCCGGGGGAGTGATCCCCTGCGCACCGGAGCAGGCGGGTATCGCATCCGTGCGCCACCCCGGCAGCGGCTTGAGCGGATCAGTGCCGGAGCCACGAACCCGTCCGACATCACCAGGCAGCCCGACAGCACGGCATCACCAAGCCGACCCACAGCACCGCACTACCAAGCAGCCCGACAACACCGAACGATCCACATCGGGAACGAGGAGGAACCATGGCCAAGGACCAACTGGAATTCGTCAACCCCGTCGAGCGGTATCCGGCGATCAGCCCGCCGGAGCAGAGCCAGCCCGAACCCGGCCTGGAGGAGCGGATGGAGCCCCAGCCGGATATCGGCGAACACACCTACCGCGGCACGGGCAGACTGCAGGGCCGCAAGGCGCTCATCACCGGCGGGGACTCCGGAATCGGTGCCGCCACCGCCGTCGCCTTCGCCAGGGAGGGCGCCGATGTGGCGATCGTGTACTTACCCGCCGAAGAACCCGACGCCCAGAACGTGGCTCGGATCATTACCGACGCCGGACGGCGGGCGGTGACGATACCCGGGGACCTGATCGATCCGGAGTTCCCCGCTCGGGCGGTGGAGCAGGCGGTGGATGAGTTGGGCGGGTTGGACATCCTGGTGAACAACTCCGCCAAGCAGGCCGCGATCGAGGGCCTGGCGGACCTGACCGATGAACAACTGGAGGAAACATTCCAGATCAACATCCTCGCGATGTTCCGCCTCACCCGCGCCGCCCTGCCGCACCTGCCCCCCGGCTCGAGCATTATCAACAGCACCTCGATCCAGGCCTACCAACCCAGCCCCACCCTCATGGACTACGCCTCCACCAAGGCCGCGATCAACAACTTCTCCAAGGGGCTGGCCGAGGAGTTGGCCCCGAGGGGCATCCGCGTGAACGCCGTAGCGCCCGGGCCGATCTGGACGGTGATCCAGCCCAGCCAGGGCCAACCGACCGAGAAACTCCCGGACTTCGGTAAGAACGTGGGGCTAGGCCGCGCCGGTCAACCCACCGAGTTGGCACCGGCGTACGTGTTCCTCGCCTCGCCCGAGTCCAGTTACGTGTTGGGCGCCACCATCCACGTCAACGGAGGCCAACCCACTCCGTAACCGGGGACGCCGGCCGGGCCAGCACTGTCACCCGGCGAGCCGGCCGGGCCAGCACTGTCACCCGGCGAGGCTGGATCTTCGTCCGGCGAGTCCAGCGTCTAGTCGGTCGCGGCCAGCGTCGTCGGGGGGAGTGCGGTGTTTCGTCCGGCGAGGCTACTCCTTGGCTAGTCGGAGCCGACCTCAGGCATGCCCGCGTCAGCGTCGTCCTCCTCCACTGCGGCCAGGTCGCTCGTCGCCGGGCCTTCGAGCAATTCCCCGGCGGCGGTGAAGCGGGACCCGTGTAACGGGCAGTCCCAGGTCAGTTCCGCATCGTTCCAATGCACCAGGCCGCCCATGTGCGGGCAGGTGGCCGACACCGATCGCGTGTGCCCACCCACGGTGGAAGTCGCTACCGGCTGCCCGCCGCGTCGGGCGACGCAACCAGTGCCCTCCTCCGGGGTCTTGGTGCTCGTCGTCAGCGCCGCGATGCGGTCCTTCGCCATGTCGGTCATGGCCCGCACGTTGTGGCCGACCCCGGCAGCCGCGCCGGCCAACTCATGGGTGCTCCAACTGGCATAGGCCTTAGCCCAGGGCGGCATCGCGCCGCCGAAATGCCCGGCCAAGACAGCGCCGGCCGCCACGGCGTTCGTCATTCCCCACTTGGCGAACCCACTGGCGATCAGAACCCGATCGCTGGTGGGCAACAAGGGTCCCACGTAAGGCAACTCATCGATCGGGTGGTAATCCTGTGCGCCCCAGGCGTGGGTAACGTTCCCCCCGAAATGGCGCAGGGCCCAGAGCCGCAGATCCTCCACGTTCGCCGCCTCGGATTCGGCCCGCCCCACCTGATGGGAGTTCCCGCCCACCAGGATCCACTGACCTTCGCCTGCCGGGACGGTCCGGATCGAACGCACCGGGGTGGAGGCGGCCCAATACATGTCCAGCGGCTCAGCCTCGGGATCATAGACCGCCACGAGGTAGGAGCGTTCGGGCACCACCCGAGCGAAAAATCCGCCCCGGTCGGCGATCGGGATGCCGGTGGCCAACACCACCCGGTCGGCTTTCACCGTGCCGTGGACGGTTCGCACCTGCGGGTCACGATCCGTCCCGATGTCGGTCACCCGCTGACCCGTCGCCAGGGTGACACCCGCCTTACGGGCTTGGTCTGCGATGGCGGTTAGAAGGTCAACCGGGTCGCACTGCAACTGCTCGGGTACCTCGACGCCGCCGGCGAAGTCGAACGGCACCCGTGCCGTGTCGCTCCACCGGACGTCCACACCCAATGTGAGCAACAGGTCGTACTCGGATTGCACCCGGTCCAACTCGGCATTGGTGGGGGCGTACGTCACTGCGGAGGGTCGCTGGAACGGCACCGCGTTCCGGGTACAGAAACGAACCAACCAGTCCAGGCCGAACCGATTGCCCGCCAGGTATTGCTGCACCGTCTCGCGGGGGTGTTTGGCGGCAATGCTCGAGGCGCGGGTGCCCTGCAAGACCGTGGCTTTCGCAGTGGTTGCCCCAGACGTGCCCGACCCGACCGCGCGGGCCTCCAGCACCACCACGCGATGTCCCCGCCGGGCCAACAGGAGTGCGGTGACCAAGCCGGTCAGGCCCGCGCCGACAACGGCGACATCGAAGCGGCCCTCCAAGTTCTGGGCGTCGAATGTGGGTAGGGCGCGTTCGTCGGACCACAGCGGCTTCATCGCGGCCACCTTCCGCTAGATCGGGAACACCGGCGCGAGGAGGCGCCGCGGGGTCCTGTCAAGCGTAGAACCCAACCAGTCCCGCGCAACCGCTCGTACACGTGGGGTCGCCCGACCCGGCCGGGAAATCACCCCACCGGGGCGGATCACCCGCCGGGGCGCTCGGGTATCAAGTCCGTCTTCGGTACCAAGCCGGTCTTCGGTACCAAGCCGGTCTTCGGTACCAAGTCGGTCTTCGGTACCAAGCCGGTCGGCAACCGAACCCGGTGCGCGCCGGCTCCACAGGCGAAACGGCAACGACGGTGATAGACCTCACATATGGCGAAGTCCACTCTGGGCAACGTCCGGGACGCACCGAGCCGGAGCAGCGTCTGGTTGCGCCGGCTGGCCCTGGGCGCGCTGTTGTCCGTGCTTATCCTGAGCCTGACCGGTCTGCTGGGCAACATGAACCGCACCGTGACTACCACCGAGCAGGATTTCACGCTCAGCCTGGAGTACCCCCGAGTCGCTCGCGCGGGGTTGGACGTGCCGTGGGAACTCACCATCTCCGCTCCCGGCGGGTTCGGCCAAGAGGAAGTAGTAGTGCGGGCGTCCACCGAATACTTCTCCCTCTTCCAGTTCCACGACATCACGCCCCAGCCGGAGGCCGAGTCCACCGACGGCACATTCACCTACTGGAGGTTCTCCGCACCGGCAGAGGCTGAAGAACTCGTAGTGAGCGTGAACCACACGGTCAAACCAAGGATGTGGTCTGGTGCTTCCGGCACTGTGGGGCTCATGGTCGATGGACAGGTGGTCGCCCCGTTGGAGTTCACCACCACCTTGATCCCCTGACGGAGGCTTCGATGGAGATCGTCATCCGGGCTGTGCTCGTGTTCTTCTTCCTGTGGGTCATCACTCGACTGATCGGACGGGCGACGCTCGGCGAGTTGAGTTCATTCGAGCTGATCCTGTTCATCACCATGGGGGACTTGATCCAAGGCGCCGTGGTGGGCCAAGACTCCTCCATCGTGGGGGCCGTGTTGGGTGTGGGCACATTCGCGGTGCTGACCATCGGCTTGTCGTGGTGGAACGCCCGGCGCAAGGCACCGCACCGCATCTTGCACGGCTCCCCGGTAATCGTCGCGCGCGACGGCGAACCAGACTTGGTGGTGATGCGCCAGGAGCAACTGTCCCTGGAGGAGTTCATGGCCGCAGCCCGAGAGCAGGGCATCGAGACCTTCGGGGCCATCCGGCTGGCGATATTGGAGTCCGACGGCAAACTGTCCTTCTTCACTTCCTGACGGCGGGCGCCACGGGGCTGACCGGGCGTTTCCTCATTGGTGCCACCACGGGGTGCGGTTAGTGTTGGCGCACTCCACGATCCTGGGGGTGCCGTTGTCGTCAGCGGGCGCCGGTTCGCTACTGCAGTTCGTCACCAGCACCGAGGTCGGCGGGGTGCTCGCGTGGTCGGTAATGCTGACCGTCTTGGCGGCCGTCTTGGCGGGCGTGTTGGCGGTGGTGGTGGCCACGCCCGGTGGCTCTACCTGATCCGCTGTTCGAGTTCACCCTTGGCAGCCATGTCGCGCATCTGCTGATGGTGGTGCACTTCTCCCTGGCCGGGTACATCTTCATCAACATCCTCATCGGTATCGATCCCGGTCCGCGACGCCCGTTCTATCCGCTGCGCCTGGTGCTGTTGCTGCCCTCGATGGTGTTCCACACCTTCTTCGGGTTGGGGCTGGTCTCCAGCACCGCGCTGATGGCCACGCCGTACTACGCGCGGCTGCAGTGCGCCCCCGACCCGCTGGCGGACCAGCAGATCGAGGGCGCGTTGGCGTGGGGTAGCGGGGAGTTACCGGTGTTGGCGCTCGCTGTGATCATCGCCCTCAAGTGGGTCCGGACCGAGCTGAACCGCGAGGACCGACAGCGCCAACGAAACCAGCGGGAGACGTTACGCCTGGGTTCGCCGCCCGGCGGAGCCGGTGGGTGATCCCGCGGGCGCGGACCGTCGTCGGCCCCGCCCCCGGTTCCGGCTGCGGTTGCCTTGCCCGCCGGAGCCGGCCCCCCGTGCAGACGTGCCGGACGGCCGGCGGCCTCCATGACGGCCGCGGCCGGGTTGAGCGCGCTGCTGCTGGTGCGGTGGAGGCGGTGCCACATACTCGGCCACATCGCCCACCAGCGCGGCCACGGTAGGGGAGGAGGCGGTGACCGGTTCCGGCTTCACCGTGATCCGCGCCTTGCGCATCATCCGGTGGGTGTCTCCGCGCTGCTCCGGGAGAACGAGGGTGAGTACGGTGCCACTGGAGCCGGCACGGGCGGTGCGGCCGGCGCGGTGCAGGTAGGACTTGTGCTCCGCGGGCGGATCCACGTGCACCACGAGTTCCACATCGTCCACGTGCACGCCGCGCGCGGCCACATCGGTGGCGACCAACACGCGCGAGGAGCCGTCGGCGAAGGCGCCCAGGTTCCGGTCCCGCTGGTTCTGGGACAGGTTGCCGTGCAGGTCCACGCTCGGGATGCCGGCCTGGGTGAGTTGGCGTGCCAGCTTCTTCGCCTGGTGTTTGGTGCGCATGAACAGGATCCGGCGTCCGGTGCCCGAGGCCAGGGTGCGCACCAGGTCCCGCTTGGCGTTGACGTCACCGACTTCGAACACCCGGTGGGTCATCGCATCGACGGGGGAGTGCGCGGAGTCGACCGAGTGCCGCAGTTCGTCCTTCAGGTAGCGGCGCACCAACGCGTCCACGCCGTTGTCCAACGTGGCGCTGAACAACATCCGCTGGCCGTGCTCCGGCGTGCGGTTCATGATCCGAGTCACCACCGGTAGGAATCCCAGATCCGCCATGTGGTCGGCCTCGTCCAGCACGGTGATCGTCACGTCATCCAGATGGGCGTGGCCCTGCTTCATCAAGTCGTCCAGACGCCCGGGGCAGGCCACCACGATGTCCACCCCGGACCGAAGCGCGTTCACCTGACGGTGCTGGCTCACGCCGCCGAAGATGGTGGTCACGGACAGGTTGTACGCGGCCGCCAGCGGTTGGATCACGCCGGCGATCTGGGTGGCCAACTCCCGGGTGGGCGCCAGCACCAGGCCGCGGGGGTGGCCGGGCCGGGTGGAGCGGGAGGGACCGCGGTTGTTGCCCTGGTCGCGGGACCCGGCTAGGCGGGCCACCAGCGGCAAGGAGAAGGCCAACGTCTTACCGGAGCCGGTTCTGCCTCGGCCCAGCACGTCCCGGCCGGCCAGGGTGTCCGGCAGCGTGCTGACCTGGATGGGGAACGGGGAAGTGATGCCGTCAGCGGCGAGCGCGCTCACCAACGGTGCGGGCACGCCGAGCGCGCCGAAACTGCTGTTGGACAAGTGTGTGTCTTCCAAACTTTGGTGGCCGGCACGCGGCCGGCGGGGTCGCGTGGACCCGGTG
>DATGSR010000132.1:0-12677 GCA_035302405.1 Beutenbergiaceae bacterium | reverse complement strand
CTGCTCACGCTCGTGGCCAAGACGTGATGAGTCCCACCTCACACGGATTTCACCTCAGGGCCCTCCCTCGGCTAACCTGAACGGGCTCGGGGTGTGGCGCAGCTTGGTAGCGCGCCTCGTTCGGGACGAGGAGGTCGTGGGTTCAAATCCCGCCACCCCGACTAGGGAAGGGCCACCGACCTGCGGAAACGCAGGGAGGTGGCCCTTCGTCTCCATGGTGTCGTCTCCATGGTGGTTGTGGTTCGGCGTTGTTCTTATGACTCCCGTTCGGCCAAGCAGCAGTGCCCAGGAGCGGGCACAAGCCGGGGCTCAGCACGCTCCCTGCCGCCCGCCGTGCTTGTCTCTGCCATCCTGGTGTCGTGCGCTGGCTCTGGGTACCGTTGCTCGGTGGCACGCTCTATCTGGTCATCGACACCGTGGCAGAGGATCGGGTGTGGGTGGCCGCCGGGTACGCCGTAGTGGGGCTGGCGCTGACGTGGTGGCTCAGCCCCTGGCAGGGCGGGGTGCGGCGGATCCGGCACGAAGAAGTCATGAGTCGGCCCCCGGCCGAGCGGCCCGTCGTCGTGTACTGGCGCCCGGGCTGCGCCTATTGCGCCCGGCTCCGCGGCCGGCTCGGGCGCGCGGGCCAGCGCGCCGTCTGGGTGAATATCTGGCGGGACAAGAACGCAGCGGCGTACGTGCAGAGCGTCAACCACGGTGACGAGACCGTCCCGACCGTCGTCCTCGACGGCCGCCCGCTGACCAACCCCGACCCGGCGCTCGTGCGGGACCGGCTCACGGGCCGGTAGGCGCGGGCCGGGAGGCGGGCGCCGCCTAGGCTGCGGGACCGTGCGGACGCCGGCTCACCCCTCGTCGTCGCTCGCCTCCGGTTCCCGCGCGGCCACACCACCGGCGCGGGGCACGTGGCGGGCGTCGGTACTCACGCGGAAGGTGCGCAAGTCGGTGTTGCGCAGCGCGATCCAACCGATGACGACGACGCAGGCCAACCCTCCGGAGGCCAGCGCACCGGCGGCGGAGGTTAGTCCGGCGACGAACCCGGCGCGCGCGTTGCCCAACTCCGGGCCGGCCACCCCCACGGTGTGCTCCAGGGCGTTCACCCGCCCGCGATGAGAGTCCGGGGTGACCAATTGCACCATCCCGCCGCGGCTGACCACCGAGACGGTGTCCGCGGCCCCGGCCACCACCAGCATTCCCAGCGCCAGCCACAACGGCCCGGCCAGCCCGAACGTCGCCAGCGCGATCCCCCACACCATCCCCGCGCCGACTTGCACCAGCCCGGGCCGGTCGGCGCGGGTGATCCAGCCCGAAGCCACGCCCGCCAGCATGCCGCCGGCGGCCACGCAACTCAGGAACAGCCCGAGCGTCTGCGGATCGCCACCGAACCGTGCCTCGTTGATGAGCGGGAACAGTGAGATCGGCATCGAGAGCAAGGTGGCCGCCAGATCCGCTCCGAACGAACCTCGCAGCAGCGGGCGGTGCATCACGAACCGCACCCCCTCGACGATGGCGGCGAACGTCCGCCGGTTGTGGTCGGCCTGCACCGGCATCGGCGGCAGGCGCAGCACTCCGTACATCGCCACGAGCACGGCGGCGGCGTAGAGCAGATAACACGCCCCGGCGCCCCAGAGGCCCAAGATCAGCCCGCCGAGCGCCGGACCACCCAGCATCGTCCCCTGCACGCCAAGGTGCTGCAGCGCGATGCCGGCACCGACCTGGTCCCGCTCCAGCAATCGGGGGATGAAGGTACGCCGCGCCGGCACGTCCACTGCCCCGATCCCAGCCCCGGCGGCCACCAGGGCAAAGAGCGCTAGCAGCGATTGCGACCCGGTGAGCGCGTGCGTGGCCAGCCCCACACCGACCAGCACCTGTAACGACATGGTGATCCGCACCAGCGTGCGCCGGTCGATCGCATCGGCCACCGCCCCGCCCAGCACTCCGAAGACCACCAGCGGCAGGGCGCGCACCACCCCGATCATTCCCGTCCACACCGGGCTGCCGGTGAGTTCCCACACCTGCTGCAGCACCGCCACGAACATCACTTGTACGCCGAGCACACTGAATAGGCCGGTGAACCACACCCGCCGGAAGTCGGAACTGGAGCGCAATGGCCGGGTATCGAGCAAACCGCGGCGTAACATCACCGGACCCGGGCCATCATCACGACGAGCAAAGCCACGTCCCCACAGTTGCGTTTCGGGCCGCGATTGTCGAACTCATTCGGGAGCGCGCCGGGCTATGTAGAACTCATTCGAGCCGCACCGGCTACGGCACCGCCGTCCGAACCAGGGTGTGGCACGCTCAAGGCCATGCCCGTGCCTGATTTCATCCGTAGCCTGCGCACCAACATCGGCCACCAGTTGCTCTGGTTGCCCGGACTGAGCGCCGTGGTGCTGGATTCCCGGCACCGGGTGCTGCTCGGCCGGCGGACCGACACCAGGCAATGGGCGGTCATCTCCGGGATCCCGGACCCCGGAGAGGAACCGGTGCCGGCGATCGAGCGGGAGATCACCGAGGAGACCGGAGTCGTCGCCACAGTGCGGGCGCTCGCCTCGGTCAGGGCCACCGGTGTGATCGATTATCCGAACGGCGACCGGGCCCAGTACCTCAACCTGAACTTCATCGCCGACCACGTCTCCGGGGAGCCCGTGGTGGGCGATGATGAGTCACTAGCGGTGGGCTGGTACCGCCTCGATGACCTTCCGGCGCCCATGGACGACTCCTCCCGGCAACGCATCGAGGACGCACAGACGTTCGCGGCCCACCCTGCCGCCGGCCCGATCCTGGCCGGCTGACCGCTACTGCGCCGTGTCTGCGCCCGCCCGGCGGGAGCGAACCGCGGCGGCCAGGTCCTGCAGCACCGTGGCGGTGGTCTCCCAGGACATGCACGCATCGGTGACCGACTGGCCGTAGACCAACCCCGCCGGTGCCGGCTCCTGGCGCCCGGACACCAGGAAACTCTCCAGCATCACCCCGGCGATACCGTGCTCACCGGTGGCCACCTGGGCGGCGATCTCCCCGGCCACCTGAGCCTGGCGCACGTGGTCCTTGCCGGAGTTGCCGTGTGAGGCGTCCACCACCAACCGGCGCCCGAGCCCGGCGCGTTCCAGCAGGTCCAGGGCGTGCGTCAGCGCCGGAGGGGCGTAGTTGGGGCCCGACCGCCCGCCGCGCAGGATCACGTGCGCATCGGTGTTACCGGCGGTGCGCACCATCGCGCTGCGTCCGTCGAAGTCCACCCCGAGGAACGTCTGCTCGGCCCCGGCCGCCACGCACGCGTCCACGGCCACCTGCACATCGCCGTCGGACCCGTTCTTGAACCCGATCGGCATCGACATCCCCGAAGCCAGCTGCCGGTGCACCTGGGACTCCACCGTGCGGGCGCCGATCGCCCCGTAACTGACCGCATCGGCGATGTACTGCGGGGAGGTGGCCTCCAGGAACTCACATGCCACTCCCACGCCGGTGTCCAGCACATCCAGCAGGACCTGCCGGGCCAGGCGCAGCCCGCGGGGGATGTCGTAGCTACCGTCCATGCCCGGGTCGTTGATCAGCCCCTTCCACCCGGTGGTGGTGCGGGGCTTTTCGAAGTACACCCGCATCACCACGTGCAGGTCCTCATCCAGTTCGGCGGCCAGCGCGGACAGCCTGGTGGCGTAGTCCAGCGCGGCGTGCGGGTCGTGCACCGAGCAGGGGCCGACGACGACGAGCAACCGGTCATCGGCACCGGCCAGGATGTCCTGGGTCGCCTGCCGGGAGTCGGCCACCACCTGGGCGCCGGCGTCGGGCAGGGGCAGATCGTTGATGACCTGCGCCGGGGTGGGCAGCACGTCCAGGCCCCGGACACGTAGGTCGTGGGTGCGTTCTGCAGTGAGCAAGGGCTGATCCTCTCGGCTTACGGCGGACCGCCCGGACCGGAGCGACCGCCTAGAAATGGCGAAGGCGCGGACCGTGTGGTCCACGCCTTGTGTCGGCTCCGGTGCGCGCGTCAGCAGATCGCGCCGGCCGGGGCCGACACGATAAACCAATACTGACGCGAGCAACGCATGCGGCCACCATACACACAGCACGCCGGCACACCGGAAGAACTGTGTGCCATGTCACGCACGGGACCTGGGTCGAGCGAGTCGACCCGCGCAGCCGGCGTTGATCGAGTCGACCCGCGAAGATCAAGTCGGGCCGACCCGCGAGGATCGAGTCGACGGGCGCCGTCGGCGTCGATCGAGTGCCGCGCTGCCTGGTTGGCGATGGCCCGGCCTCCCGAGGCTGCCGGCGGGGGCGAACGTATGCGCCTGGCCCGCGAACTGGCGATTAGGCTGGCATTATGACGAACTTCGCTGCGCCCGAAACCGCCCGGACGCTTCAGTTCCCGAGTCGTGCACACCGAGGCTTGAGCCGTGCCCTGGGTCTGGCGCTGGCAATGTGCGCTGCCATCGCCCTATCCGTGTTGTGGGCCGTCCCCGCAAGCGCGCACGCCCAACTGTTGGAATCCGACCCGCCCGACGGGGAGCAGCTCGATGAGGCTCCGGCGTCGGTGGAACTCACGTTCAACGAGCACATCGAGCAGATCGGTTCCCAGGTTGTCATCACCGATGCCGATGGCAACGAGGTGCAGGACGGCGATCCGCTGATCGAGGGGCCCGCGCTGACCCAGGATCTCCTCGAGGAGCGCCCCGAGGGTGAGTACACCGTGCAGTGGCGAGTGGTCTCGGCGGACGGACACCCGGTGAGCGGGGAGTTCACCTTCCAGGCCGCCGCGGCTGCGGGCGCGGACCAGCAGGAGGGGGACGAAGCCGGCGAGGACTCCGAGTCCGGCGCAGCACAGGATGGCTCCGGCGCGGCACAGAACGAGACCGAACCAGAGGCCGCCGAGGACGACGCAGCCGCCGATGCCGAGGAGGAAGCCGCCCAGCAACCTGCGGCCGACCCAGCCGAAGCAGCGGACGATCCGGCGGCGGATGACGCCGAGGACTCCTTCCCCTGGGGCCTGCTCTTCGCCCTCGCCGGGGTCGGGGTGGTACTGGCCCTGGTGGTTCGTGCACGGCGCCAGATCCGCGACCAAACCGATGCCCGAGCGGCCGGCTACGACCAGGATCGCGACTCCAACGCCGCCGCCTCACCCGACCGGTCGCCCGACGAACCGGGCGCCGAGCCGGATAGCGCGCCGGGCACTGCACCCGAGGCGGACCAAGGCCGGGACGATGGGGATACGCGCTCCTGAACCTGCCGGCACCTACCCGCCCCCGCGTTGGGAGCAGCGGTTCGCAGCCGGGCAGGTCGGCCTACCGGAGTGGGCCGCCCGCGCCCCTGACCGGGCGGTGGTGATCGCCAGTTCCGCCGGCACCTTGCAGGTGCACTCCTTCCACGCGGACACCGCCGACCTGGTGCGGGCCACCCATCGGCCTGCGGGCACCACCCGGGCCACGATCGATCCCACCGGGCAGTGGGTGTGGTGGTTCGATGACACGGCCGGTAACCAGTTCGGGGTATGGCGCCGCCAACCCTTCGGCTCCACCGCACAGCGCCGCCCGGAACAGCCGATCGAGTTGCCCGCCGCCTACGACGCCGGGTTGCTACTCGGCGCCGACGGCACCGCGATCGTCGGCCGCAGCGACCCCCGGTTCGGTACCCAGATCCATCAAGTACTGGTGGGCGCGGCTGGATACGGCTCCACCGCCCCGGTGCCGTTGTACGCCCACCGGCAGGTGGCCCGCGCGGCTGCGCTGGCATCCGGCGGCGACCTGGTGGCGATCACCCATTCCGAGCGCGGCGATGCCCTCCACCCGGCGGTACGCGTGGTCCGCGGGGACACCGGCACAGTGGTCGGGGACCTGGACGACGGGCCGGGCCGCGGGTTGTGGCCCCAGGGGTTCGCCCCGATCGCCCGCGACACCCGCTTGTTGGTACGCCATGAACGCACCGGCCACCCCGCACTACTGCTCTGGGACGTGGCCACCTCCTACGTGCGCCCCTTGGAACTGGAGGTCCCCGGGGACGTGGCACGCGCCGTCTGGACTCCGGACGGCCGCGCACTGCTGGTGACGGTGGATCATCACGCCCGCACGCTGCTGTACCGGTACGGCCTGGCGGAGGGCACCACCGAACTCGTGGGGCCCACCACCGGAACGGTGACCCAGGCCACCGCCCGCCCCTACGGCGATGCGTGGGTGCGCTGGTCCTCCGCCGCCCAACCGCCCACGGTCATCGACCTGAGCAGCGGCCGAGAGCTGCTACAGATCGGCACCCGGGCACCGGAGTCGGTACCCACAGAGGACGTCTGGGCCGACGGGCCCTCGGGGAAGGTTCACGCGCTGTTACGCCGACCGCCGGGCACCGCTCCCTACCCGCTGATCGTGAGACTGCATGACGGTCCCCACACCAGAGATGCCGACGTCTTCGATGCCGAGGCAGCGGCATGGGTCGACCACGGCGTTGCGGTGCTGCACGTGAACTTCCGGGGCTCCACCGGGTACGGGAACGCCTGGCGCGAAGAACTCGGCGGCCAGGTGGGATTCGCCGAACTGGCGGACGTTGCCGCGGTGCATGACCATCTGATCGCCGACGGCGTAGCGGACCCGGAAAGGTCGGTGCTGTCCGGCGTGGGCCGGGGCGGCTACCTAACGCTACTCGGGCTCGGTACGCAGCCGGAGCGCTGGGCGCTGGGTGTGGCCGTAGCCCCGGTGGCGGACACCGTCACCGCTTACGGCCAGGGCTCAGCCCTCTCCCAGGCCCAGGACCGGGCTCGGTTCGGGGGCACCCCGCAGCAAGTACCCGGCGCCTACCAGAAGGCCTCCCCGCTCAGTTACGTCGATCAGGTCCGGGCACCGCTCTTGGTCCTCGCCGCCCAGGGCGAGCAGATCCACGGTTACGTGGAGGCACTCCGAGCCGCGGGCGGCAGCGTGCGGACCGGCGTGGATCAAGGCAGCGTGCGGACCGGCGTGGATCAAGGCAGCCGGCGGACCGGTGTGGACGACGGCATCGGGACCGGCGTGAACGCGGGGCACGAACTCAACGTCGCCGCTGACCGGATCAGGCGAATGCGCCTGCAACTGCAGTTCGTCCACGAGCATGTGAGCAGGCTGTAGCAACCTCGTATCGGTGCTCCGAAGGGGCGCGAGGCCGCTCAGCGGCGCTCCAGCAGAACGCCAGGCCGCTCAACGACCCTCCAGCAGAACGCCAAGCCGCTCAGCGACGCTCCAGCAGGGCGCCCGGACGCTCAACGACGCACCGGCAGGACGCCAGGCGCGACTCAGTGTTGCTGCGCGAGCAACTCCGCGATCTGGATCGTGTTCAGTGCCGCGCCCTTGCGCAGGTTGTCTGCGGCCACGAATAACGCCAGCCCGCGACCATCCGGGACGCCGGGGTCGGTGCGGATCCGTCCAACGATCGACTCGTCGATTCCGGTGGCATCCATCGGAGTGGGCACCTGCTGCAGCCGCACCCCCGGCGCGGTGCTGAGCACTTCCTGCGCACGCTGGGGGCTGATGGGCCGCTCGAACTCGGCGTTGATGGACAACGAGTGACCCGTGAACACCGGCACCCGCACGCACGTTCCCGACACCAGCAACTCGGGCAAGCCGAGGATCTTGCGCGACTCGTTCCGCAACTTCTGGTCCTCGTCGGTCTCCCCCGACCCGTCGTCAACGAGGGAACCCGCCAGCGGAAGGACGTTGAACGCGATCGGTTCGGTGTAGGTCTCCGGCGCCGGTAGATCCAGCGCCCGACCGTCGTGGGTCAGTGCGCCCAGGTCCTGGTCCACCGCGGCCCGCACCTGCGACTCCAACTCCCGTACCCCGGCCAGGCCGGATCCGGAAACCGCCTGATAGGTGGACACGATGAGCCGCTGCAGACCGGCTTCCTCGTGCAGGGCCTTGAGTGCGGGCATCGCGGCCATGGTGGTGCAGTTGGGATTGGCCACGATCCCCTTGGGGATGTTCTCCAACGCCTCCGGGTTGACCTCGCTGACCACCAAGGGCACCTCGGGGTCGCTGCGGAAGGCCGAGGAGTTGTCCACCACGGTGGCGCCGGCCTCCACGAACCGGTCCGCTTGTGCCCGGGCGGTGCCCGATCCGGCGGAGAACAGCGCGATGTCCACGTCGCTGATGTCCGCCGTCGCGGTGTCCTCAACCTCGATCTCGGCATCCCCGACGGTCAGGGTAGTTCCTGCCGACCGGGCCGAGGCGAGCAGCCGCACCCGATCTGCGGGAAACTCTCGCTCATGCAGAAGGGCGCGCATTACCGCACCCACTTGTCCGGTTGCGCCGACAACGGCGATCTGGTTGACCATTAGCGTCCTGTTCCGCCGTAGACCACGGCTTCGATCTGTTCGGCGTCCAACTCGAAGGCCTCGTGCACCGCGCGCACCGCCTTGTCCAGGTCTCGCCTTCGAGTGATCACCGAAATGCGGATCTCCGAGGTGGAGATCATCTCGATGTTGATGCCCGAGTCCCGGATCGCTCCGAAGAGTTTCGCCGCGACACCGGGATGGGAGCGCATCCCCGCCCCGACCAGGGACAATTTCCCCACCCCGTTATCGAAGACGACGTCCCAGTACCCGATCTCCTCACGGTGATCGCGCAACGCGTTCGCCGCCCGCTCAGCATGATCGCTGTTGAGCGTGAAGGAGATGTCGGTGACGCCGCTGCCCTTGGTGGTGGGCACGTTCTGGACGATCATGTCGAGGTTGACGCCCGCGGCGGCGACGACCTCGAACACACGCGCGGCGCTGCCGGGTACGTCGGGGACGTCGATGACGGTCACCTTCGCCTGCGACCGGTCGTGGGCGACTCCGGAGATCAGTGGGTCTTCCATTTTTCCTTCTTCAGGTTCTTCGTCGGTCACAAGGGTCCCGGTGTTCTCCGAGAACGAGCTACGCACGTGCAGCGTGACTCCGTACCGGCGCGCGTATTCCACTGCGCGCAGGTGCAGGATTTTGGCGCCGTGGGCGGCCATCTCGAGGGTCTCCTCGGTAGAGATGCGTTCGATCCTACGGGCGGTGGGAACGATCCTGGGATCGGCGGTGAACATCCCGTCGACGTCGGTGTAGATCTCACAGACATCTGCATTCAGCGCCGCCGCCAGGGCCACCGCTGTGGTGTCCGACCCGCCCCGGCCCAGGGTGGTCACGTCGTTCGTCGTCTTTGTGACCCCCTGGAAACCGGCCACGATCGCGATCGAGCCGGCGTCGAGGCTCTGTTGGATGCGCTTCGGCGTGACCGCCGCGATCCGGGCGTTGCCGTGCGCGGTGTCGGTGATGACCCCGGCCTGCTGGCCGGTGAACGCCTGGGCCTGCACTCCCAATTCGGAAATCGCCATGGCCAGCAGCGCCATCGAGATACGCTCCCCGGCGGTGAGCAGGATGTCCATCTCCCGTGCCGGCGGGTTCGGGCTGATGGCGTTGGCCAGATCCAGCAACTCGTCAGTGGTGTCGCCCATCGCGGAGACGACCACCACCACTTGATTCCCGGCCTGCTTGGTGTCCACCACCCGCTTGGCAACACGGGCGATGCTGGTGGCGTCGGCTACCGACGATCCACCGAACTTCTGAACGATGAGGCTCACAGGAACTCCGCTGAGCTTGAGGGTTCGGACAGCGCTACCGGCGCGGGCGGCTACTCGCTACTGGCGCGGCGGCTACTTGATGGGTATCGAACGATTCGAATGGCATGTAGCAGGGTACGGAATGACTCGAATCCCCCGTGCGCAGGGGGTCACCGGACCGACCCTGTGGCACGTCCGGGCTCCGAGCCACCACACGATGATAGCGCCGGGCGGGCACCGGACCCGAACGCCTGTGACCTGGGTAACTGTTTCGGGGCCGTTCGCCGGTTTGTCTCACTATACGGACTGAATTTAAATCTCTTGACCCGCCATTGGTAGACCGCGGACTTCGGTTGCGCTGACAACGATAAGTCCGAACACGGCACTACTGTTTTCGGCCAGTTTCAGCCCCGAAGTGGCCTGACTAACCCTTTAGAACGTGCTTGAACCTCGTTACGGTGATGGACCGTATGACTGCCACAACGACGACAACGGCCACTACTACCCACGTAAATATTCGAACCCCCACGGTCCAGGACGGTGCCACCATGTGGCGCCTGGCCCGGGATTCCGGATCACTGGATCTGAACACGTCTTACGCCTATCTGCTATTCGCACGAGACTTCCCCGAAACTTGCCGGATTATCGAGGTCGACGGCGAGCCCGCCGGTTTCGTCCTCGGCTATCGCCGGCAATCCGAACCGGAGACGTACTTCGTCTGGCAGGTAGCGGTGTCCGATGAGTACCGCGGACAACGCCTGGGGCTGCGGCTGCTGGAGGACTTCGCTGCCGACGCGAGGTACCTGGAAGCCACGATCACGGCTGACAACACCGCCTCCCAGCGGCTGTTCTCCAGTTTCGCCCGCCACCGCGGCGCGACGCTGAACAGACGGGACATGTTCTCCGCCGACCACTTCCCCGACGACCACGACGCCGAAGGCCTGGTGCGCATCGGCCCGATGCGCACCACGACCCAAGACGCCACCTTTAACCCTGATACCGACACCGATACAAATACCGACGCCGATGAAACGGAGATTCGTCCCATGAGCACTGTCGAACTGGAATCACAAGTTCGCAGTTACTCCCGGTCCTGGCCCATATCGTTCGATCGCGCCTCCGGGGCCACGATCCACGATGTGAACGGCAAGCCCTACCTCGACTTCTTCGCCGGCGCCGGTGCCCTGAACTACGGGCACAACCACCCGCACCTGAAGGAAACGCTGCTGGACTACTTCACCAGCGACCGGGTGGTGCACTCCCTGGACATGTTCACCCCGGCCCGGGACGACTTCCTCGCCACCTTCCACGACGAGATCCTCACCCCTCGCAACCTCGACTACAAGGTCGTCTTCCCCGGCCCTGGTGGCGCGAACGCCGTCGAGGCTGCGCTGAAGTTGGCACGTAAGGTCACCGGGCGGGAGTCGGTGGTGAACTTCACCAACGCCTTCCACGGGATGACCCTGGCGGCCCTGTCGGTCACCGGTAATGCCATGAAGCGCGGTGGCGCGGGCCTGCCGCTGGTGCACGCCACGCCGATGCCCTACGACGACTACTTCGACGGTGACGTGCCGGACTTCATCTACCTGGAGCGCCTCCTGGGCGATGAGGGCGGCGGGTTGAACGAACCGGCAGCGGTGATCGTGGAGACCGTGCAGGGCGAGGGTGGTTTGAACGCTGCCCGGATGGAGTGGCTCCGCAAGCTCTCCGATCTGTGCAAGAAGCATGACGTGCTGCTCATCGTCGACGATATCCAGATGGGTGTGGGCCGGACCGGATCCTTCTTCAGTTTCGAGGAGGCCGGAATCGTCCCGGACATCATCACCCTGTCCAAGTCGCTCTCCGGCTACGGGCTGCCGATGGCCGTGACCCTCATCCGTCCGGAACTGGACATCTGGGCCCCGGGTGAGCACAACGGCACCTTCCGCGGGATCGGCCCCGCGTTCGCCACCGCAGCGGAGTCGATCCGCACCTTCTGGCGGGATGACGCCCTGCGGGACACGACTGTCGCCCGCGGGCTGCAGGTGGAGTCCCGCTTCAACCGGCTGGTCGCCGAGCACCAGGAGCACCAGTTGGTGGCCAAGGGCCGCGGGATGGCCCGGGGGCTGCAGTTCTCCTCCGGCGACTTGGCTGACAAGGTCACCACCGCCGCCTTCGAACGTGGCCTGCTGGCGGAGACCTCCGGCCCGGAGGGCGAGGTCGTGAAGTTGTTGCCGCCGCTGACCATGACCGATGAGGAGTTCGAGCGCGGCATGACCATCCTCGAGGAGTCGGTGACCGATACCCTCCAAGCCAACCCCGCTGACAAGACCAAGGAGTTCGCCACATCATGATCGTCCGTCACCTGGATGACATCACCGACACCGACGCTGATGTCAAGACTGAGAACTGGCGCTCGCGCCGCATTGTGCTGGCCAAGGACGGCGTCGGATTCTCCCTGCACGAGACCGTGCTGGCTCCGGGAACGGAGAACGAGTTCTGGTACGCCAACCACATCGAAGCGGTGTTCATCGTGGAGGGTGAGGGCACCCTCACCGACGTTGCTACCGGTGAGGTGCACGAGCTGCGTCCCGGGTCGATGTACCTGTTGGACCAGCACGACAAGCACGTGCTGCGCCCGCGGACGCAGATCCGCACCGTATGCGTCTTCAACCCCCCGGTGACCGGCCGGGAGGTCCACGACGAGAACGGCGTCTACCCGCTGATCACCGAGGAGCCGGCCCAGCCCACGGCCTGAGGCAGCGAACGCGCAGTGGCCCGGGCCCCGACATCCGGCGGGGTTCCGGGCCATTGTCTTCCTTTCCGGGTACTGATGAGTGTTATCGCCCATCTGCGCCTGGACGTCGATGCGGAGACTGCGGCCGATGCCGAGTTCGACGCCCTGCACCCGCCGGTCACCGACGATCAGGACACTCCCACCGGTGCGACATGACGTGAGCCGGAGCGCGACATGACAGTGGCCCGGCGCGCGACATGACAGGGCCCGCAGCACGGCATGACAGTGGCCCGGAGCCATGCCTGACGGCAGGATCCGGGCCACTGCATACTCGCTGCGTCAGGCCGTGGGCTGGGCCGGCTCCTCGGTGATCAGCGGGTAGACGCCGTTCTCGTCGTGGACCTCCCGGCCGGTCACCGGGGGGTTG
>DATGSR010000131.1:0-2455 GCA_035302405.1 Beutenbergiaceae bacterium | reverse complement strand
GCGAACAGTGCGCCCGCCCCGAGCGCGTCGGCCCGGCGTTGGGAGCGGGTGGGTGCCGGGCGCTCCCACGCTGTTGTCGCGGCGTGGCTGCCCAGTGGGCCGGCGGGCACCGAGGTGTGCGCGGACGCCGCCGCGCCGTCGGCTGTCGAGCCTTCCGCCGTCGAGCCTTCCGCCGTCGAGCCTTCCGGCGTGGGGCTCGCCGGCGACTGGTTAGGGGCCGGTGCGCGCATAGCCACACCGTAATGCGCCCACCGGGCCCGGCGCCTCCGTCTCGCGGGGGAGGCTGGTGGCTCCCGGCGGTGGCGCTGGGGCAGGCGCGGCGTCGGTAGGCTCAGCGACCATGCGTCCTGAACACCTCAGCCTGCTGCGCACCCCGTCCACCCCGGCCGTGCACCCGGACGGCACATGGGCGGTGATCGCCCTCAGCCACCCCGACCTGGAGGAGGACACCTATCCCTCCCGGCTGTGGCGGCTGGACCTGGCCGACGGGTCGATGCGGCCACTGACCCAGGAGCACCAGGACTCGGAGCCGGTGATGTCCCCGGATGGCAGGTTCGTCGCGTTCATCAGGGCCGAGCCCAAGGGCAAGCCGCAACTGGCGCTGCTGCCCACCGCCGGGGGTGAACCGGTGGTGCTCACCGACCACCCGCTCGGCGTGGCCGGCCCGGTGGAGTTCTCCCCGGATTCCACCCGGATCGCCTACACCGCCCGGGTTCCCGAGCCGGGCCGGTACGGCACGGCCGAGGGTGTGGGCCCCGAGGCTGAGCCGCCCCGCCACATCACCCGCTTCACGTACCGGTTGGACGGGATCGGCTTCTACGCCGATCGCCCACAGCAGGTGTTCGTCATCGACGTGCCCGAACCCGAGGACGCCGCCACGGTCGGTGGCGGGATGGCCGGGCCGACGTCCGAGACCAACACCGGCGAGGCGCCCGACGGCGATGATACGCCGGACGCCAATGGAACTCCCGACGCCGGCAATGCGCTGGACGCCAATGGAACTCCCGACGCCGGCAATGCGCCGGACGCCGACAAGACGGACACCGGTGACGATCGGCTCAGCCCGGCCCGCAAGGGTGTGCCCGTTGCGCCCCGCCAGGTCACCGCCGGCGATCGCGACCACCGCAACCCGGTGTGGGACCACGACGGGCAGAGCCTGCTGATCATCCGCGCAGTGGTGGACCAACTGCGCACCGAGATCATCCGGGTAGGGGTGGGCGCCGGCACTGCGGCGCCGACCGGTCGCGATGCGGCCCCCGAGGCTCCCGAGCCGCAGGTACTACAGGGCCCGGCCCATGGCGCCGTCGCCATGCGCGCCGGCGCGGGAGAGACGCTGTGGCTACTCAGCAGCGACCTGGGGCCTGACGGGATGGACTTCATCGGCAAGACGCCGGTGCTGTTCCGCGCCCGGCTCACTGAGGCCGGGATCAGCGAACTGCAACCCTGCACCGACCCGCGCACCGGGTCGCTCAGCCCCGCGGTATTCCTCGTCCAGGGCGAAGAGGTGCTGCTGACCCGGTTGAACCGCGGCAGCACCGAACTGGTTCGCTATCGCGGCGAGGACCTGGAGCCGCTGTTCGCCGGTCAGGTCAGCGTGACCGGTGCCACCTTGATGCCCGGGGGCGGTGCGGTGCTCACCGCGGCCACCACCGACAGCGCCGGTGAGGTCTACGTCGTCGATGATCATGACGGCGAGGAGCCGGTGCGGCGCCTGACCGACCTGTCCGCGCCGTTGCGCGAGGCGGCACCCGTGGCGGTCCCGCAGGAGTTGGAGGTCGACGGCGAGGACGGTTACCCCGTCCACGGGTGGGTGACGATCCCCGAGGGCGAGGGGCCGCACCCGGTGCTGCTGCTCATCCACGGTGGGCCGCACGCCCAGTACGAACCGGTGCTGTTCGACGAGGTGCAGGTGTACACCAGGGCCGGATACGCCGTCGTGTTCTGCAACCCGCGCGGCTCCTCCAGTTACGGGATGGACCACGGCCGGGCGATCATCGAGGGCTTCGGGGACCGGGACGCGGCGGACGTGCTGGCGTTCCTGGACGGGGCGTTGGCGGCCCATCCGCAGTTGGACGGCGAACGCGTCGGGGTTCTCGGCGGGTCCTACGGCGGCTACATGACGGCGTGGCTCACCACCCGCACCGACCGGTTCACCGCGGCGATCGTGGAGCGCGGGTTCCTGGATCCGGTCAGTTTCGAAGGGTCGGCGGACATCGGTTGGTACTTCGGGATCAAGTACCTGGGCGAGGACCCCGAACGGGTCGCGGCCCAGAGCCCGATGGCCCACATCGACAAGGTCCGCACCCCCACTCTGGTGATCCACTCCGAACAGGACTGGCGCTGCCCGGTGGAACAGGGGCAACGGTGGTTCGTCGGGCTCAAACGCCGCGGCGTGGACAGTGAGTTCCTGCTGTTCCCCGGTGAGGGGCACGAGTTGTCCCGCTCCGGGCGGCCC
>DATGSR010000130.1:0-4160 GCA_035302405.1 Beutenbergiaceae bacterium | reverse complement strand
GACTCTCGCTATCGGCGGCCCGGCAGTGGCATCCTTGACCTACCCGCGCGAGCAAAGGAGCAGCGTCATGGCGAAGCAGAAGAAGCAGAAGAAGCAATGGAAGGACATGAGCACCGGGCAGCGGGCCGGAGCGATGGTGCTCGGTGCGGTGCAGGTGACGTTGGCGATCTCTGCCTGGGTGGATCTGGCCCGGCGGCCGGCCGAACAAGTCCGGGGCGGCAAGGGCAAATGGGCGCTGATCATCGCGATCAACTACATCGGCCCGATCGCCTACTTCGTTCGCGGCCGCCGCGCTGCGGATTAGGAGCGTGCGGGTAACCCCGAGCGTTTCGCTCCAGGCGGGAAGCGGCCGTCAGTCGATGGCCCCCTCGGCGAGTAACGCTGCGGCGTTCTCGGCCAGCGCCGCGAACAGCCTGGGGTCGATCGGCTGGGCCGGGTCGGCGAGTTGCAGCACCAGCACCACCGGCTGGCCGTCGGCCGGCTCCAGGTACCAGGCACCCGCCGTCACCCCGGGCGCCGACCCGCCCTTGAAACCGGCGTACTCCCAGGCATCCTCGTCCAGGGCGATGCCGGGGTTCTGACCGAGGATGTCGCGTACCTCCGGGCCCAGATCGGCCAGGCGGGTGTGCACCTCGCACAAGTCCTGGGCAGGGATCAACCAGTCGGCACCCTCGGTCCACACCGGCGTGGTGACCGCCTCCGGTGGTACTGCATCGAGGTCCTCGGGCAACTGCGTCAGCAACTCCCGGCGGGTCTCGGGATCGGCACCCTCCCACTGGTCGAGCACCTCCGGGGCGCCCCAACCGAGCAGGAACAACTCCCGGGTGGTCAGGAACGGGCGCAGCAATTGCGGCTCGCTGGCCCCCAGATCCGGCAGTGCCTCCTCGATGGCCTGCCGGCCGACGACATCGATGAGCATGTCGGTGGCGGTGTTGTCGCTGATCTGGATCATCCCCGCGGCAGCGTCAGCAATGGTGACCTCGGTGCCTTCCGGCGCCTCCTGCAACTCCCCGCTGGGCAGGCTGCGCACCTCATCGGTGACGGTGACGGTCTCATCCCAGGCCAGGTCGCCGTCGGCCACCGCCTGGGCGACGGCGCCGAGCACGAACAACTTGAACACCGAACCGGTGGGCATCGGCTCATGCTCCGGGCCGGTACAGACCCCGTCCTGCACGCGGTAGGCGGCCAGGACAGCGTTGGTGGCGACCCCGGCGACCTCTTCCTGGAGTTCGTCCCAGGATTCCGCGACCTCTCGCTGGCGGATCTCATCAGGGGAGAACAGCAGCCCGGCGATCCGGTCATCCTCCTCCAGCACCACCTCCATCAGCAGGGGTTGGCCGCTGCCGTCGGTCAGCCCGACCTCGGCAGCGGCGCCGTGATCCTCCAGATAGTCCACCGTGAACGGGCCGGTGGCTCGCAACTCATCGAACACCGCCTCCAGGTCACCACCGACGGCGCCGAGGAACCCCTCGGTGAACCGCTCCTGAGCAGCCTCCGGGTCGGGGCCGGAATCGGCTGCCAGCAACTGCAGCAACCAGGACACCTGTTCCCCGAGGGCACCGTCGGGGATCTGTACATCCGAGGCGGTGGACTGCTCGACGGGCTGTTCGGTGTGCTCGCCGCTCTCCGGTTGGTCAGGCTGCTCGGATTCGGCTGTGCATCCGAGCACCAACAGGGTCGAGACCAGTGCGGCCAGGGCGGGTAGCGCGCGGCGTCGGTAGGTTCTCATCCTGGTGGTCCTGGTGGTCCTGGTGGTCCTGGTGGTCCTGGTGCTGTTGGCGCTCATCCTGTGGTCCTCGTGGTCTGCGGGGGCCGGGGGCGTGGACCGCGCGGCCGGTGTGGGGAGCGCGGGGCGGGTTCCAGGATCGCACGCCAGCAGCCGTGGCCCGAGCCCGGTGCTGGCCGGTGGCCCCCGGATGTGCCACAGATGGGGCAATCGCCGAGGAGGGGCTGGACACCCCGGCGGGAACGTTGTTCTGCGCCGGGCGCGGGTTCGACGCCGGTTCCTGCCGGCTACCCGGAGCCCGCTGCGCGCTGACCACCCTCGGGCCGCACCGGCTCCCGTGGTCCCGGCACGAACACCGCCGCGATGACGGCGGCGAGCACGAGTAGCCCGGTGCACCACCACATCGCCGGGGTGTAACCGGCGTCGAACACCGCCGGATCCTGGTAGTCGGTGCCGCTGAGGCCCACCATCGCCGGGAACGCCGCCACCGTCAGCAGGCTCGCGGCGCGGGCGACGGCGTTGTTGACTCCCGAGGCCAGTCCCACGTGGGTGGCCGGTGCGGCGGCCAGGACCGTCGCCGTCAGCGGCGTGACAAGCAACGTGATGCCGCCGCCGAACACCACCACGCCGGGCAGCACATGGGGCACATAGTTCGCATCGGATGGAACGGTTGCCAACAGGGCCACGCCCGCAGCAGCGATGAGCGGTCCGGCCGTCATCAGCGCTCGCGGCCCGGTGCGGTTCATCAGCGTGCCAACCCGCGGGGAGAAAATCAGCATCAATACCGTGAACGGCATCGTCGCCGCCCCTGCCTGCAACGGGGAGTACCCGGCCACCACCTGCAGTTGCAGCACCAGGAAGAACATCAACGCTCCCATCGCCCCGTAGATGAGGAACGTGACCACGTTGACCGCCGAGAACGTCCGGTTGGCGAAGATCGACAGCGGCAGCATCGGATACCTCGTGCGGGCCTGGGAGACCAGGAACGCCATCACACCGGCCGCGCCGACCAGCGCAGGCTCCCAAGCGGTCTGGATGAGTGCGATCGTGATTCCGCCGAGCCCGACGACGCCGAGCGCGGCACCGAGCAGGTCGAACCGCCCCTCGGGGCGTGTGCCGCGCGATTCGGGCACCCGAGTGAGCCCGATGATCACCACGACGGCCGCCACCGGGACGTTGATGAAAAAGACCCACCGCCAGGAAAGCGTCTCCACGAGCGAACCGCCGAGCAACGGTCCCACGGCACCAGCCACCCCGGACCAGGCCGACCAGATCCCGATCGCCCGGGCGCGGTCCTCTTCGGCGATAAGGGACTGGATCAACGCCAAACTGCCGGGGGTGAGCAGGGCACCGCCGATGCCTTGAATCCCCCGGGCGATGATCAGTTGGTTCGCGCTGAGGGCCAGCGCGCACCCGACGGAGGCGATGCCGAACCAAGCGATGCCCACCAAGAAGATGCGCCGCCGGCCGAACCGATCGCTGAGGGAACCGCCGACGAGGATCAGTGCGGCCAACGTGAGCATGTAAGCGTTGACCACCCACTGCAATTGCTGCAACGAAGCGTCCAGGTCCAGACCGATCGGACGCAGCGCCACGTTGACCACCGTGCCGTCCAGCAGCGCGATAGCCGACCCGAGCGTGGCGGCGAGCACCACCCACCGGCCACGGGCCGAGCGTAGTGAGAGTCCGTCCTGCCCACTTTGTTCCACGGCACCATCGTGGCGGTTGCGCTCCGCCGGCGCAGCGATGCGAGGAAGACTCTTTGCGCGTGTCGCCTCATCGGGTCGGGGTCGCTCACGACCCGCGTCCACCTCGTCAGCGCCGTGTGAGCGTGCCCTGCCAGGCTTCGGTCGTTTGATCTCTGACCGAACTCCTAGGGGGACCAATTGACAGTCTCACGGCCGCTTTCCACAGGAGCGACACGAGCGCGCGTCTCGCGCATGGCAGGCGCCGTCGGCGCAGCCGCAGCACTTATGCTCGCCGGGATCGTGCCGGCTGCAGCCGCTGACGACGACACGATCGACATGCCCGACGACGCCCTTCGTGCATGCGTTAACGAGGCCATCGACGACAATCGTGACCCTGAGGGGGTGATCACCGAGGCCGAAGCCTCAGCCCTGTCCGGTTCGCTGGAATGTAACCAGGAAGGCATCAGCAACATCGCTGGATTGCAGCATTTCACATCGTTGACAAGACTCAACCTTTCCGGAAACCAGATAGAGGACTTGACCCCGTTGGCGGACCTGACCTCATTGACCTCTTTGCCCATTTCCGGTAATCAGATCACTGACCTCGCCCCATTAGCCGATCTAACCGAAATAACCAGGCTGTATGTCTCCCGCAACGACTTGACCGATCTGAGCGCGTTGGAGAACCTCACCAAGATTACCCACCTGGGCATTGCGGGCCTCGATATCGACGACCTCAGCCCGCT
>DATGSR010000129.1:0-3476 GCA_035302405.1 Beutenbergiaceae bacterium | reverse complement strand
CGCAGCGCCTGCGCGAGCGTCAGGTGCATCTGCAGCACCGCTGTGGTCACGTTGAAGTTCATCGACGTGGTGTAACTGGTGCCGGGGTTGCAGTTGGACGCCAGGGCGATCTCCACCCCGGCCTCCAGCAGTTCCGTGCCGGGCGCCAACGGCTGACGGGTGGACAGGTCACACGCCGGCAGGCAGGTGGCCACCGTGCCCGCGGTGCCGCTTACGGCCTGGTGGTCCCAGTTCTCCCACGTACCCGCCAGCAGATCCACATCGGCGTTGGTTAGGTAGTTCACGTGGTCCACGCTGGCGGCCCCCGCCTCCACCGCGACCTGCACTCCGGGCCCGTGGCCCAGTTGGTTCCCGTGCACCCGCAGACCCAGCCCGGCCTCGGCACAGGCGGCCAGCACCGCCCGGGACTGGTCGGCGTCGAATGCCCCGGTCTCACAGAACACATCGGCCCACTGCACGTACGGCAGGGCGGCCTGCAGCATCGGGCCGCGCACCAAGTCCACGTAGGTATCGGCGTCGACACCCTGTGGCACCAGGTGCGCCCCGAGGAAGGTGACGGTGTCCACCTGCTCGGCGGCGACCCGGGCGTGCCGGGCCTCCTCGTCCACATCGAGGCCGTAGCCGGTCTTGGTCTCCATGTAGGTGGTGCCCCCGCGCAGCGCGTCGCGCACCCGACCCGCGACCAGCGTGGTGAGTTCACCGTCGCCGGCCGCCCGGGTGGCCTCGGTGGTGACGTTGATCCCGCCTGCGGCGTAGGACTGGCCGGCCATGCGTGCTTCGAACTCTGCGCTGCGGTCCCCGGCGAATACCAAGTGGGTGTGGGAGTCCACCCACCCGGGCAGCATGGCCCGCCCGCCGGCGTCGACCCGCTGATCGGCAGCGGGTGCCTCGGCAGCCGGGCCGATCCACGCGATCCGATCATGCTCGACGACGACGGCCGCTTCGCGTAGCACCCGGCCGTCGGGGTCGATGGTGGTCAGTGCCCCGATATTGGTGATCAGTGTGGTGGACATGGCTTCACATCCTCGCTCTCAGTGCGGGCTCGGACACTTCGGGCGTCCGCAGTTTCGTGTCGGGGCGACCTCGTCGGCAGCCAGAGCGCGGGTTCCGGTGCCGGACAGGCCCGCGTCCCGGAACGGAACATCCCCGGTTCCCAGGCAGCGTCACGTGATCATCACCACCAGGTACGCCAGTGGCGTGGCGATGATCAGCGACAGGATCACCCGCTGCGCCCAGATCACCACCATCTGCCACACCTTGATCGGCAAGCCGGTGGCCAGGATCGCCGGCACCACTGCGGAGAAGAAGATCACCTGGGAGACCGACACGATCGCGATCACCAGGCGTAGCACCTCCGACTCCGCCCCCGCGACCAGGGTGGCCGGTAGGAACATCTCCGCCACACCGAGCGCAGAGGCGGTGGCGGCCAACTGCGGTTCGGGGATCTGCAACGCCCAGGTGAACGGCAGGAAGATGTAGCCGACCCACTCGAACAGCGGCGTAAACACTGCGAGCGACAACGCGATCAATCCCACCGACATGATCGAGGGCAGGATCTGACTGGCCAGCACCAGGCCCTCGCGGAACGTCGTGATAACGGTTCTGGGCAGGCTTTGGGCCTCGTTCAGCACCGCTCCGGCCGCCCGCCAGGCCGCCGTCATCCGCCCGGTGGTGACCGGCGGTTCGGGGTCGGGCGTGACACCCGGGGCGCATTCGTCCGGAATGGTGCGCAGCGGCGGGATCCGCACAGTGATGGCGGTGACGGCGAATGTGACCACGAGGGCCAAGAAGAAGTACCACAGCCACATGTCCATCAGGTCCAACGTGCGGGCCACGATCACCATGAAGGTGGCCGAGACGGTGGAGAAGCCGGTGGCGATGATTGCCGCTTCTTTCGCGGTGTAGCGGCCGCGTTCGTACTGTCGTTTGGTGATGAGCAGCCCGACGGCGTAACTGCCGACGAAGGAGGCGACGGCGTCCACCGCCGAGCGGCCGGGGGTGTGCCAGACCGGACGCATCAGCGGACGCACCAGCACCCCGAGCCAGTCCATCAGGCCGAAGCCGACGAGCAGGGCCAGGAAGATCGCGCCGATGGGCACGATCAGGCCCACCGAGATCACCAAGGCGTTGTACAGGAACGGTCCCAGGTCCGGGTCGTGCAGGAACGCCGGGCCGAAGTCGAACACCACCATCAGCGCCGCAACCAGGCCCACGACGTTCAACAGCGCGAAGACGATACTCGTGCGCCGTTGCCACCAGCGGCCGGTGGCGAACGGGTAGATCGCTCCGCCCAGGATGATCGCCAACACCACGTACTGGGCTACTTCGCCGAGCAGATCGGTGACTGCGTTGACCAGATGGTCCAGGGGGATCGTGGTCTCCCCCCGCAGCGGGATCGGGACGAAGAACATGAAGACCCCGATGCCGGAGTACAAGAAGAACCGCCACGGCGCACGCGGGCGCACTGGTTCTCCGGAGGCTTTGGTAGCAGCGGCTGCGGCTCGTTGCTGCTTGATCTGGCTGCCGATGGCCGGCCCGGTCGGGGTGACGCCACGCTGGAGGTGCCCTTCGTCGCGGGGGTCCTGCTGGCGCTCGCTGTCCCGGCCGGCCGGGCGCTGGCCGGCCGCGGGAGCGGGAGATTCGTGGTCGCTCACTTGCTCGTCTCCTCGATCATCGGCACCCGCACGCCACGTTCGGTGGCCACCTCACGGGCCTTGTCATAGCCGGCGTCGACGTGCCGGAAGATCCCCATCGCCGGGTCGTTGGTGAGCAGCGCCTCCAACTTGGCGGCGGCCAGTTCGGTACCGTCGGCCACCCCGACCTGGCCGGCGTGGATGGACCGGCCGATGCCCACCCCGCCGCCGTGGTGGATGGACACCCAGGTGGCCCCGGAACTGGCCGCGGTCAACGCGTTCAGCAACGGCCAGTCGGCGACCGCATCCGACCCGTCGAGCATGCCCTCGGTCTCCCGATACGGGGAGGCAACCGAACCGGAGTCCAGGTGGTCGCGGCCGATGACGATCGGGGCAGAGACCTTGCCCTCGGCCACCAGCCGGTTGAACAGCAGCCCGGCCTGGTGCCGTTCGCCGTAGCCGAGCCAGCAGATCCGGGCCGGCAGCCCCTCGAATTCCACGTGCTCAGCGGCAGCGTCCAGCCAGGTGTGCAGATGGGTGTTGTCGGGGAACAGTTCCTTGATCGCCGCATCTGTCACCCGGATGTCCTCCGGATCCCCCGACAGCGCTACCCACCGGAAGGGCCCCAGACCCTCGCAGAACAGCGGACGGATGTAGGCGGGCACGAACCCGGGGAACTCGAACGCCCGGGAGTACCCACCCTTGCGGGCCTCATCCCGGATGGAGTTGCCGTAGTCGAACACCTCGGCGCCCTCATCCTGGAACTCCACCATGGCCTGCACGTGCCGGGCCATGGACTCCCGGGCCTTCTTGGTGAATCCCTCGGGGTCGGCTTTGGCCTCC
>DATGSR010000128.1:0-5061 GCA_035302405.1 Beutenbergiaceae bacterium | reverse complement strand
CATCCCGGTCGATCCGGAGGACCCGGCGGCGATCGCCAACCTGGCGCGGACCATGGCCGCGGACCTGGTGGTCGTCGGCCCGGAGGCGCCGCTGGTCGCCGGGGTGGCCGATGCCGTCCGCCGCGAGGGCATCCCGGTGTTCGGCCCCGGTGCAGCCGCGGCGCGACTGGAGGGCTCGAAAGCCTTCGCGAAGGAAGTCATGGCTGCCGCCGGCGTCCCCACTGCGATGGCACGCGTGTGCACCACCACCGACCAGGTGGAGGCCGCGATGGACGCCTTCGGCACCCCCTATGTGGTCAAGGACGACGGCCTGGCTGCAGGTAAGGGCGTGCTGGTGACCTCCGACCGACCGGCAGCCCTCGCACACGCCCGCGCATGTCTGGAGCGCGTGGACCGGCCCGGCACGATCGTGATGGAGGAGTACCTGGACGGACCGGAGATCTCGCTGTTCTGCCTCTCCGACGGCGCCACGGTGGTGCCGCTCACCCCCGCTCAGGACTTCAAACGGCTCGGTGATGGAGACTGCGGTCCCAACACCGGCGGGATGGGTGCCTACTCCCCGCTGCCGTGGGCCCCGGCGGACCTGGCCGACCAGGTGGTCGAGCGGGTCGCCCAACCCACGATCGATGAGATGGCCCGCCGCGGAACCCCGTTCGTGGGGTTGCTCTACTGCGGACTGGCCATGACTTCCCGCGGCATGCGGGTGATCGAGTTCAACGCCCGCTTCGGTGATCCCGAGACCCAGGTGCTCCTGGCTCGGCTGGAGTCCTCCCTGGCCACGGTGCTGCATGCCACCGCGACCGGTTCCCTCGACGCCATGCCGCCGTTGCGGTGGTCGGACCAGGCGGCCGTGACGGTGGTGCTGGCCTGCTCCGGGTACCCGGACTTGCTGCAGCCCGGTGCCAGCATCTCTGGTATTCCGGACGCCGAACAGGTGCCCGGGGTGCACGTGCTGCACGCCGGCACCGATCTCAATGACGACGGCGAGTTCGTCGCCGCCCGGGGGCGGGTGCTGTCCGTAGTGGGTACCGGGGCGGATCTGCCCGCAGCGCGGCAAGCGGTCTACACCGCGATGGGCCACATCACGCTCGAAGGGGGCCAGCATCGCCGGGATATCGCGGACCCGCAGCGGCTACCCGCGGCGATGAGCGCGCTGGCCCCGGCGGCCGGGCCGCCGGCCACGGCAGTGGAGGCCCCCGGGCTGGTGTGACCCGGCCTCATTGGTGTGCCCGGACTCATCGGTGTGACCCGGCCCCGCAGGTGTGGGTCGGCAGCGGTGCTACTCAATGGTGCAGGTGAATCCAGATCAGCAGCATCGTCACACCGAACCCGGCTATCTGGTTCAACCACAGGAATCGCCGCCAGGCCGCAGTAGCCAGTGTGCACGTGGCATCGGTGACGGTGCGTACCGACCACACGTTCACCAGGTAGGGCACCACGAGTACTGCGGCGAGCATCCCCGGCCACCCCGCGGTCAGTAGCAACGCGGCTGCGGCGAGGTAAGCGGCGAATACCGCCCGGAGCGTCCAGCGCGCGCCGAAACGTGCGGCGATCGAGCCGATGCCGGCCTGCCGGTCCGCGGCGATATCCTGCACCGCGCCCAGGGCGTGGGAGGCCATGCCCCAACAGAAGAACGCGGCCAACGCGGCCACCACGCCCCAGCCGGTGTCGGTGCCGTCGAGCAGCACGCCGACCACTGCGGGTCCCACGAAATGCGTCGCGGAGGTGGCCGAGTCCAGCACCGGGCGCTCCTTGAACCGCAGCACCGGCACCGAGTACGCCAGCACGGCCGCCACCGTCACCGCCAGGGCCAGGTTCGACGTCGTGCTCCCGACCGCGAACAGCACCACGAGGAACGGGACGTTGCTGACCACGGCGACCACCAGCGTGGCCCGGTGCACCGACCGGTCCAGCATCGCCCCCTGGATGCCGCCCTTACGCGGGTTGCGCAGATCCGATTCATGATCGAACACGTCGTTGATGCCGTACATCAGCAGGTTGTAGGGCACCAGGAAATAGAAGGTGGCCACCACCAGCACCCACCACCGCACGGTCCCGGTGAGCAGGTACGCCGCGGCGAAGGGATAGGCGGTGTTGATCCAACTCACCGGCCGGGAGGCCAGCAACACCGCGGCGGCGGTGGAACCCCAGCGGGTGCCCGATGCGGAGCTCACGAGTCACCCGCGCCGATCGGGCCGCCGGGCGGTTGCCCGCCGGGCTGCGCGCCGGGCTGCGCGGCTCGGGCCGGTACGCCCCGGCGGCCGAGGAGTTCCCAGATCGCCGGCAGCAGAGCGGCGGCCACCACCGGCCAGGCGAAGTCCTCCACTGGCGCGAGACCCAGCCGCAGCCCACTGAGGTGGTCGGAGGTGTAATCGAAGAGTCCGACGGCGATCATCACGTTGTCGAATACTGCCGTCAGCACCAACAACGCGAGCAGCGTCAACCCGGCCGCAGCCCACCGGAGCCAGGCCCGCCGTCGGGCGAGGACGGCCAGCAGCAGCGAGAACGCCAGGAACAGGCCGGCAAGCGAGGCGTAGGTCATCGCGCCCGCTCCCGCCGGTCCAACAACAACGCCGCGCCGCGGTAGGCCACCAGCGACAGATGGCAGAAGAACGCGATGAACACCAACTCCTCCACCGGTAGTTCGGGGGCCACTTCCCAGTGCGTCATGTAGGGGCTATCCCCCAGGTAGTAGAAGCCGAAAGCGATCGACAACAAATCCCAGCCCACGAACACCACCGCACCCAGCGCCATGGTGAGGGCGGCTCGCAAAGGGGAATGCCAGAACACCAGGCCGAATCGCCGGTCCACCAGCAGCATGCAGGCGAAACTCACCAGCAGTGCCAGCAGGTACAGCCCGCTCATCGCCCGGCCGCGGGCAGATCCGGCAACGGCGCGGGCAACGGCCCGGAGGTGCGGTCCCCGCGCAACCGTTTGAGCAGCACTTCGGCGCTGATCAGACACATCGGCAGGCCCACACCAGGCACGGTACTGGCGCCGGTGTAATACAGGCCAGCCACCGTCGGGGACTGGTTCGGCGTGCGCCACATCGCACTCTGGGACAGTACGTGTGCGGGGCCGAGCAACGACCCGGACCAGGCCCCCAGGTCCTCGGCGAAGTCGCCCGGGCCTACCGTGCGGCGCACCACGATCCGGTCGGCCAGGTCGGGGATGCCGGCCCAGGTGGCCATTTGGTCGATCGCCGCGTCGGCCGCAGCCTCCACCTGCGGGTCCCCGGCACGGTCGATGCCTCCGCGCCCGATCTCCGGATCGGCCGGCACGGGGATAAGCAGGAACAGGTTCTCCATTCCCTCCGGTGCGCATGTGGGATCGGTGCGCGAGGGGGCGCACACGTAGATCGACGCCGGATCCGGCACCTGTTGACCCGGGCCGAAGATCGCCGCGAAGTTCTCTTCCCAGTCGGCGGTGAAGAACAAGGAGTGGTGCTGCAACTGGGGCACCCGACCGCGCACCCCCAGCATGGCGAGCACCCCGCCCAGGCCGGGATCGCGCCGCTCCCAGTACGACGGCGGCCGCCGCGCCGGAGGCGGTAGCAACCTTTCCAGGTGGGTGATGTCGCCGGCGCCGACCACCACATCGGCGTCCACCTTCCGCACCTGGTCGCCGATGCGTGCCTGCACCCCCCGGACCCGGCGCCGTCGTCGTCCGCCGACCAAGCCGGCGGCCCGTACCTCCGTGCGGATTCGTTCCACCCTGGCGCCGGTGTGGATCTGGGCGCCTTCCTGCTGGGCGCACCGCACCAGCGAGTCGATCAGGGCGTACATTCCCCCCTCGGGGTAGTACACCCCGCCGCTCAGGTCCAGTGCGCTCATCAGGTGATACATGCTCGGGGCGCGCTGCGGGGAGGTGCCCAGGAACACCGCGGGGAAGCCGAGCACCTGACGAATGCGCGGGTCGGTGAACTCTGAGTGCACCTTCCCTTGCAGTGACTGGCCCAGGAGACGGACCAACTGCGGTATGCGGGCCACCACCCCGGGATGGGCCAGGGCGGCCGGGTGGGAGAAGTAGGTGTACAGGAACCGCTGGATCGCCAGGTCGTAGGTTCGCTCTGCGGAGTCCAGGTACCGGCCCAGCCGATCGCCCGCGCCTGGCTCCAGGGACTCGAACGTGGCTTGGTTGGCCTCCCGCAGGGCCTGGATGGTCAGCGGCCCGGGGGTGGCCTCGAAGAACACCTGGTAGGCGGGGTCCAGTTGCCGCATCGGCAACTCGGCGTCGATATCGCGACCCAGCAGCGCGTAGAAGTGCGCGAACACCTCCCGCATCAGCAACCATGACGGTCCGGTGTCGAAGCGGAACCCGTCGGCCTCCCACCGTCCGGTACGGCCGCCGGGCTCGTCGTGTTTTTCGAATACCTGCACCTGGTACCCGGCGCGCGCAAGGAGCGCGGCACTGGCCAGGCCCGCCACACCGGCGCCGATGATCGCCACGCGGGTGGGTGTACCGGGGACGGGGGAGGCTTTGATGGGGGCGTTGGTCATGCCGCCGCCGGTAGCGCCCCTGCTGCCTGGAGTTGCGGCACTTGGGCCACGCTCCACGGGCTGAGCGCCCAGGACGCCCAGCGCACCGCGTTGCTCAGGTGCTCCGCCGGCGCCCAGGCAAAGGCGTCCACCTCCTCGGGGTTGGGGCGCACCGGCACATCGGTGCGGGCAATGAACACCGGGCAGATCTCGTTCTCCACCACACCGGAGGCGTCCACAGCGCGATAGCGGAACTCCGGCAGGATCTCCTGCACGTCATGCACGGTGATGCCCAACTCGTGGTCGGCGTGCCGGTGCACGGCGTCGATGCGATCCTCCCCGGGGCGGGGGTGGCCGCAGAAGGAGTTGGTCCACACTCCGGCGAAGGTGCGTTTGGATAGCGCGCGGCGGGTGAGGAGCACCTGGCCGGCGGAGTCGAACAGGTAGCAGGAGAACGCCAGGTGCAGCGGCGTGTCTTCGTGGTGCACGGTTGCGCGTGGGGCGGTGCCGGCAGGGTTGCCGGCCTCATCGAGGAGGATGACGTGATCGGGATAAGTGGTCATCGAGTGTGTTCCGTTCGGAC
>DATGSR010000127.1:0-57519 GCA_035302405.1 Beutenbergiaceae bacterium | reverse complement strand
TGAGGCGGATGACACCGGTGAGGCCGAACCGGATGTGGCGGCGACCGGCACGGTCAACCAGTTGCCCGCGGAGGACACCTTGGAGGACACCGGCGGTCGTGACCGGGTCGAGGAGGGCTTCAACGCCCCGGATGCTCCCGGGCCGCTGTATGAGCGGACGATCGAGGATGAAATCACCCGTGACGGCGTGGATGAGCGGGTCGAGATCGAGGAACCGGAAGTGTGGGAACGGCCCGAGCCCGACGACGAGGCAGGCTCGGCGCCCTAAGTCGCCCAGGCTCAACCACGTTGCGGCCCACCGACTTAGGCGCCCACCCAGTGCCTCCACCGACTTAGGCGCCCACCCAGTGCCTCCACCGACCTGGATCTCGTCCCAGCAGGCGGCGGATCGGCGGGCAGTCAGGTACTGAGGCGTTTCATACCCTCAGCGAAGTTTGCGGCGAGTGCGCGCCTCCGCCGCCCGAGTGGCGTACTCCTCCGGCGGCGGATAGATGATCTCCTCCAGGCACAGGCCGTGCGCGGGCATCACCGGCACGGCGGGATCGCGCTGCCGCGCCGCCAGCACCTGCTCCACCCACGGCACCTCACGCTTGCCGTGCCCCACGGTGACCGCCGCGCCTACCAGGGCGCGAACCATCGAATGGCAGAACGCATCGGCGACCACCGTTCCCTCCACCACCCCGTCGGGAGTGCGCGCGAAGGAGAACTCCTGCAGCGTTCGGATCGTGGTGGCCCCTTCCCTGGGTTTGCAGAAGGAGGCGAAGTCGTGCAACCCGATGAGAACGCCGGCGGCCCGGTTCATCGCCTCCACATCCAGTCGCTGCCGCACCACCACGGTGTCCCTACGGCGGAGCGGGTCGGCGGACGGGGGGTGGTCACAGAGCCGGTACCGATAGCGGCGTCGCAGAGCGGAGAACCTCGCGTCGAAGTCGCTACTGACCACCTGTGCGGCGCGGACCACGATGTCGCCCGGGAGCACACCGGCCAGCCTGGTCAAGGCCGCTTGCTCGGGTGTGCGCCGGGACCGACCGGGAAGACGCCGCCACGCGTCAGCGGGCACGTCGGTGTGGGCAACCGAGCCCCGTGCGTGCACTCCGGCGTCGGTGCGACCGCCGACCACGAGCCGCACCGGGCTGCGCAGGATGGTCTCGAGGCCCTGCCCCAGTTCGCCCTCAACTGTGCGCAATCCGGGTTGCACCGCCCACCCGGAAAACTCGGTGCCGTCGTAGGCCACATCTAATCTGATCCGCACGGTGGCACCGTGTTGCTCGGCATCGAAGACGGAAGGTCCGGGAGGATGGTCGCTGGCAGCCACGACTCAAGTCCACCACATCGGAGCGGGAGAGCATCTCCAGGCAGCCGGTGAACAACGAAGTGGCGACACCTCACACGGATCACCGCGGCCTCAAGGGGCGCGCCCGCGAGCGCGTCGGCACGGCAATTCGCAGCGCGTACCATCACAGTGTGCGACCTGAACCGGTGACCCTCTCCGTTGATTGCGGCGGAGGCGGCATCAAAGCCTCGGCGCTCGATGGCGCCGGCACTGTTCTGGCCAAACCGGTTCGCACCCCCACGCCCTATCCCCTGCCGCCGGAGAAACTTCTCGACCTGGTTGCCGGTTTGGCGGACCAACTCCCCCCGACGCAGCGGGTGACGCTGGGCATGCCCGGGATGATCCGCCACGGGGTTGTCGTGCACACCCCGCACTACATCACCAAAGCCGGACCTCGTACCCGGGAACTACCTGACTTGCGCGCACAATGGTCCGGGTTCGATATGCGCAGGGCGGTTGAGGAGCGTTTGGGCCAGCCTGCGCTCGTGCTCAACGACGCCGAGGTGCACGGGGCGGGAGTGGTCGCCGGGGTTGGGCTGGAGGTGATACTCACCTTCGGCACCGGGCTTGGCAACGCCGTGTTCGACGGCGGCCGGCTGGCACCGCATGTGGAACTCTCCCAGAGTCCGGTGCGGTGGGGACTGACGTACGACGAGTACATCGGCGAGCATGAGCGACTCCGTCTGGGCGATGCGATGTGGTCCCGGCGAATACGACGGGTGGTTGACGCATTGCAGCCCGTCTACCTATGGGACCGGCTATACCTGGGCGGCGGGAATGCCCGCAGGATCGTGCCGACGGTTCTGGAACGACTGGGTGAGGACGTGGTCGTGGTCCCCAACAGCGCTGCCATTGTGGGCGGCATGCGCGTCTGGTCACTATCGACGTGATTCCACGCTGATACGGCACCGGCAGCGGGCATCGCCGCTGCGATCCTCGCCGGTTGTGCGCGAGCGGCCCATACCGGGCATACGCGTGAGCGGCCTCCATGCCGAACTCACGCACGAGCGGCCCCTAAACGGGGCTCACGCGCGAGCGGCCCCCAAACGGGGCTCACGCGCGAGCGGCCCCCGCACCGTAGGACGGGTGGGCATCCCCGTGTGCGGGCCGCGGTGAACGGCGCACCTCGTCGATCAGTCCGTCCAGGACCTCGTTGAACGCCTGCGGGCGTTCCAGACTGACAAGGTGCGCGGCCCTGGGCACAACCACCAGGCGGCCGGTGTGCACGGCTTCCCAGAACAACGGCTCCTCCAACCGGAAGTGGTCCCACGCACCGTTGACCAGCCACACCGGGGAGCGGATGCACCGCAGGTCGGTGAGCGAGTCCACCTGCGCCATCGCCGTCAGCGCCGGGACCATCACATCCAGGGCAACATCGCCGGCACTGACGTCTCTCGCGGCTTGGGCGGGAAGCATGCGCGTGAGCATCACGTCATTGAGCCGGCGGCCACCGTCGGGCAGGCGGGCGATCAGCCCCGCCAATCCTCGATAGGCCGCCAGCGGCAGCCCCCGCGGCCGCACACTGCAACCGGCGGCGAGCACGGCGTCGACCCGGCTGGGTGTGCGCGCGGCCCAGTCCAGGCCCAAGTAACCGCCGAGCGATAACCCCACCAGGATGCGTTTGCCGGCGGGCAGCGCGCACCACGCCTGCTCCAGTGCGAGCCGGCAGGAACGCAGCGAGAACGGTTCACCGATCCGGGTGCCGTGTCCGGGCAGGTCCACCGCGTGCGCGGTGACTCCTCGAGCGTTCAGGTGCTCCACCTGCTCACGCCACATCGTGGCCGAGGTACGGATTCCGTGGACCAGGAGCACCGAAACCGGCTCGCGTGGCGACTCGGGCGGGCCGGAGGTGCTCCGCGAGCGGCTCTGACTCATGTGCCCACTGTGCCAGGTTCGCCGGCTGGTGGACGATCAACGGCCGCTGCTCGATGCAGAGACGCCGCAGGCCCGCACCCATCCGGGTAGCGGGCCTGCGAACTGTTTGCTCAGTGAGGGCTGAGAACCTCGGTCAGGAGGACTTCTCCTCGCCCTCTTCGTCGTCATCCTGCGCCTGCTCGTCCGGAGACGGTGCCGAATCGGCAGATTCCGGAGAGTCGGGTGAATCAGCCGACTCGGGTGAATCTGCGGATTCCGGGGAGTCCGCAGACTCCGGCGAGTCCGGCGATTCAGCGGCGGCCTCGTCCTGCGCCGCCGTCTCCTCGGCCGCTGCCTCTTGGGCTGCCGCTTCCTTGGCGGCCCGGCGTGTGGCTCCCTCGGCTTCCTTCACCGTCGCCTGCTTGGGGCTGTACTGCTCGGTCACCAACTCGATCACGGCCATGGGCGCGTTGTCGCCCTTGCGCGGTTCTACCTTGATGATCCGGGTGTAACCACCCGGGCGTTCGGCGTACCGGGGGGCGATCTCGGCGAACAGTTCGTGCACGATGTCCTTGCGGGACAGCACACCGAGCACCTGCCGGCGGGCAGCCAGGTCACCGCGCTTGGCTTTGGTGATCAACCGCTCGGCGAACGGACGCAGCCGCTTCGCCTTCGCTTCGGTGGTGCGGATTGAACCGTGCTCGAACAGCGATTGAGCCAGGTTCGCCAGCATCAACCGCTGGTGTGCCGGACTACCGCCGAGGCGCGGTCCCTTCGTGGGCTTGGGCATCAGATTCTCCTAGAGTGCGAGCGACGCTCAGTTGTAGTCGAAGTCGTCGCCGTCGTACGAGGCCACGAGTGAGGGGTCGTAGTCCGTGCTGTCCTTCAGGGACAGCCCCAGACCGGTGAGCTTCTCCTTGACTTCGGCGATGGACTTGGCACCGAAGTTGCGGATATCCAGCAGGTCCGCCTCACTACGGGCGACCAATTCACCGACGGTGTGGATTCCCTCACGCTTGAGGCAGTTGTAGGACCGGATGGTCAGGTCCAACTGCTCGATCGGCATCGCCAGGTCCTCCGCCAGCGCGGCGTCGGTGGGCGAGGGGCCGATCTCGATGCCCTCGGCCTCAGTGTTCAGTTCCCGGGCCAGGCCGAACAGTTCGACCAGCGTGGAACCAGCGGAAGCCAGCGCGTCCCGCGGGGCCATGGAACGCTTGGTCTCCACGTCCACAATCAGTTTGTCGAAGTCGGTGCGCTGCTCCACACGGGTGGCTTCGACCTTGTAGGTCACCTTGAGCACCGGGGAGTAGATCGAGTCGACCGGGACCCGGCCGATCTCGGCGTCGGGCTGCTTGTTCTGCACCGCCGAGACGTAGCCACGGCCACGTTCGACGGTCAGTTCGATCTCGAGTTTGCCCTTGGCGTTGATCGTCGCCAGGTGCAGGTCGGGGTTGTGGATCTCCACACCGGCCGGCGGGGTGATGTCGGCGGCGGTCGCGGTGCCAGGGCCCTGCTTGCGCAGGTACATCACGACCGGTTCGTCGTGCTCGGAGGAGACCACGATGTCCTTGATGTTCAGGATGATCTCGGTGACGTCCTCCTTCACACCGGTGATGGTGGAGAACTCATGCAGCACACCGTCGATCCGGATGCTGGTCACGGCCGCTCCGGGGATGGAGGAGAGCAGGGTGCGGCGCAGGGAGTTACCGAGGGTGTAGCCGAATCCCGGTTCCAGGGGTTCGATGACGAACCGGGACCGGTAATCGTCAACGACTTCTTCGGTCAGGGTGGGGCGCTGTGCGATGAGCACTGGTGTTTCCTTTCAGCCAACGTCCGCTATATGACGTCGTGCAAACCCCCGGGCCATCGGTCCGGTCCGGGGGGTGGTACAAGTTCGGCGGCGCGCTACGCCGCAGGCACCGGTGCGGGGGTGTTCAGACCCGGCGGCGCTTGGGCGGCCTGCACCCGTTGTGCGCCTGCGGGGTGACGTCCTGGATGGAGCCGACCTCCAGGCCGGTGGCTTGCAGGGACCGGATCGCGGTCTCCCGGCCCGAGCCTGGGCCCTTCACCTTGACGTCCACCTTGCGCATGCCGTGTTCCTGGGCCTTCCGGGCGGCGGCCTCGGCGGCGAGTTGGGCGGCGAAGGGGGTCGACTTGCGCGATCCCTTATAGCCCACCTGCCCGGAGGAAGCCCAGGAGATCACCGCACCGCTGGGGTCGGTGATCGTCACGATGGTGTTGTTGAAGGTCGACTTGATGTGCGCCTCACCGGCGGAAACGTTCTTCCGTTCCTTCCGGCGCGGCTTGCGCGCGGCGGCTGCTTGGCGAGTCTTGGGGGGCATAACTGAGTCTCTTCTCTTCGAGGTCGTCGATTCATGCCCGCCGGCCCGCGGCGGGCTGATGAACTACTTAGCGTGCGGCCTTCTTGCGGCCGGCCACGGTGCGCTTGGGGCCCTTGCGGGTACGCGCGTTGGTCTTGGTGCGCTGGCCGCGTACCGGCAGCCCGCGACGGTGCCGCAAGCCCTGGTAGGTCCCGATCTCCACCTTGCGGCGAATGTCGGCTGCTACCTCGCGGCGCAGGTCACCTTCCAGTTTGTAGTTGGCCTCCAAGTGGTCACGCAGGGCGACCAGCTGGGCGTCGCTCAAGTCGCGGACCCGCACATCGGGATCCAGACCGGTGGCCTCGATGGTTTCCTTCGCACGGGTGCGCCCCACGCCGTAGACGTAGGTCAGGGCGACTTCGAGCCGCTTGTCGCGGGGGATATCGGCGCCGACGAGTCGTGCCATGGGTGTCCTCACTCCTGTGAGTCATCGGAGGTCTTCCACACCGCCGTCCCGCGGCCACGGGCCCCGGCCTCCGAACCGGGGGTTGCGGCCCGGTGGGCCGCTGACGGTGTGCTGTTGGGTTGTGTCGCAGACCCTGCGCGCAGGGACCAGGTGCGCCCGGGCTCAGCCCTGACGTTGTTTGTGCCGAGGGTTGGTGCAGATCACACGCACCACACCCTCGCGACGAATCACCTTGCAGTTGTCGCAGATCTTCTTGACGCTCGGTTTGACCTTCATGCTGCTTCCTCTACACCGCCGCGCACGACGACGCAGGCACAACACCTGCTCCGCGGCGGCGAGATCGTGTGGTTACTTGTAGCGGTAGACGATGCGTCCGCGGCTGAGGTCGTAGGGGCTCAACTCGACCACCACCCGGTCCTCCGGCAGGATCCGGATGTAGTGCTGACGCATCTTGCCCGAGATGTGGGCAAGCACCTTGTGACCGTTGCTCAACTCGACGCGAAACATCGCGTTCGGCAGGGCCTCGACCACAGTGCCCTCAATCTCGATGACCCCGTCCTTCTTCGCCATGTCCTCCGCTAACTGCAGTATCTTCCGTGGATCCAGTGGGCGCTGATCACTCCCCCGATGGCACGAAACTAATCGAGCACGGCGGATCACGCCCAGCGGTCAATCTTACGCCATGAATCGAACGGATGGAACCGGAACTTCGGGCGCTAGGTGCGTTCTGGCTCACACCGGAACGCGGGCTCTCACCTTCGGGAGGATGCGAGCGCACTCCGGCACACCCGCTGATTCACCCGCGGGCGATGCCCCGCGGGATCGGAACCAACCATATAGCGATTGCACGACCCCGCGGGGCACGCTTCCGGCACCATCGGCCGTTACCTCAGAGGAGCCAGATCAGCAGCCCGAAGACGATCTTCGCCAACCCGAGGAGCACCGCCAGGAACGGCGGCAAGGACGGCGTCGGAGGGCTCACCGGGGCCGCCACGGTATGGGTGACGTCCTGGCCGGCGTAGTCGACGCCGAAACTGCTCGGGCCGGCGGTGATGCTCAACTGCAGGTCGGTGTCCGGTTCGGCGTCCGGATCGACCACGACGGTGAAACTCACTTGCGCGCTCTGCCCGGCCTGCAGTTCCGGCACTTCCCAGTTCAGCACGGTGCCGAAGGCGAAGTCCACACCGTCCGGCAGGGGCCCGACAAGTTCGGCGTGCTCCAACACCGGAGCCATCTGCGCGCGGACGTAGGCTCCGGAGACCACGGCCTGGGAGGTGTTCCGCAGTTGCCAGGTGTAGGTGATCTCATCACCGGCCTGGATCTGCCCGGAAGCGGGGCTGGCACTCACCGACGCCTCGACGGCCGTGGCGTAGTGCACCAGTTCGCATCCGGTCACGCACGTCCCGCCCGGACCCTGGGCGCTGACCGAGAGCGGGAGCACGGCGCCCGGAGCGTCGGCCAACCGCAGGTTCGCCCGGAAGGACAGGGACGTGGAGGCACCCGCCTCGAGGTCGGAGAGTTGCCAGCGGACTAGTCCGTTCTCGGCGTCGTACTCACCATCCGCGGTGATCGCTTGGATGGTGGCGTAGGGAACAAGCCCGGAAACGTCGGCGATCACCTCGCCCTCGGAGACGGACAGACCGGAGGTGTTCGTGACGTCGAGGTGGTAATTCACCTGACCGTTCGGGCGCACGGTGCCTTCGTTGGGAATGGTCACGCCGTTGGCCTGGGCGGCGCGGGCACTGACCTCCCAGGAAACCTCGTCTACCCCGTGCCACACGGGGTCCGATACCACCAGGCCCCCGTGGCGGGCGGTGTACGTGTTGATCGAGCCGCGCAGTTGTGCTCCTGCCGCGGCGTCCTGGTGGACCTGCACCGCGAATGTGGCCTCGGCGCTCTCGTCGGCTTCCAGGTCCGGAACGTGCCAAGCCAGCACATTGCCGTACAGGGCGAAGGCCTCATCCAGTGGTTCAACCAGGTCCGCCGATTCCAGGATGGGTGCGGTGACGTCGTTCAGATGCATCCGCACCTGCGCACCGCTCAACTCTCCACCTGAGATGTTCTGCACGTGCATCGTGTAGGTGATTCGATCACCGGCTGCGACCGCACCCGCCGGTGGGTCGGCGCTGAGTGCCGCGTCGAACCCGTAGACGTGATAGGTAAACTCACACTCCCCTACGCATTCGCCGTTCTCCCCGACAGCGGCGAAGTGCGCGTTGAGTTCTGAACCGCGGGCGGGGGCGGAGATTCGCACCCGAAGTTCCTCGGTCACCGAAGCGTGCGGATCCAGCTCCGGAACCGACCATGTGAGCCTCTGGGTGCTCTCGTCATAGACGGCGTCCTGCGGCAGCCGGATGAGGCTGGCGTGCTCCATCAGACCGGACAGGTCCGCTGCTACCTCAGCATCGAGGACCGGCTGGCCAGAGGTGTTCTGCACCGTGATCGGGAAACCGAAGGTGGTGTTCGTCAGTACTGTTGTCCCCGGTTGCACCCTCGGGTCGACCGTGACTTTCCAACTCGGCGCGGCCACGGTGTGCGTGGCGTCCCGGTCGCCGTAGGAGATCCCGAAACTGTTGGCACCGGCGGTAATGCGCGTGCCCAGTTCTGCGCCCGGGGCAGCATCGTCGTCGACGATCACACTGAAGGACACCCGAGCGGTCTCTTCGGGCCCCAGGTCCGGCACCTGCCACCTCATGATCGTGGGTCCGGTGATGCTGATGAGCCGGAGGTTATCGGCTAACGGCTCGACGAGCGCGGCGTGCTCGAGCACGTCGCGCAGTTGGGCGGTGACGGTAGCCCCGGAGATCTGAGCGCGGGAGGTGTTCGCCACCTCCCAGGTGTAGGTGATCTCCTCACCCGGCTCGACCGCTCCTGACTGGGGGGCGGCGTTCATCGTTGCGCGGAATCCCGTCGCGTAGTGCACCAACTCGCACCCGCTCACGCACTCTCCGCCGGCACCTTCGGTGGCCACTGTCAACGGGAGTACGGCGTTCGGGGCGTCGCTGAAGCGCAGGTTGGCGCGGAAGGACACCTCGGCGGATTCATCCGGCGACAGATCCGGGACTGACCAGCGCACTACCTCGGCCTCGGTATCGAGTTCCGCGCCCGCTCCCACGGCCTCGATGTCGGCGTAGGGCAACAGACCGGAGACATCCGCGACGACGACCCCTCCGCTGACCGGGGACGCGGAGGTGTTCTGCGCGCTCAGGTGGTAGTTCAACTGGCCGTTCGGGCGTACTGTGCCCTGGTGCGGGATGGTTACGCCGGTGGCGGTAGCGGCCCGCGCGCTGACTTGCCAGCCCGGGTGGGCGACGTTGTGCGTCAGGGTGCAATCGGCGCACGTGCCGACCGCGTCGGATGGACGCGCCACGCTGGTGAGCGCGGCTGCGGCGGCGTTGGAGTCCACGGTCACGGTGTAAGACACAGAAGCCGGACGGTTGGGGTGCACCGGATGACGCACATCCCAGACCAGTTCGTCTCCCGCCCGGGTTAATCCCGCGGGCAGCGGCTCCACGAGCGTGGCGTGCTCCAGCACTCCGGCCAGGTCGACTACCGCGGCGACCCCGGTTGCCGGACGCACGCCGAGAGCGCCCGCGGTGAGGGTGTAGGTGATCTGGTCCCCCGGTGCGACGGTGGTCCCCGGCCCCGGCTCGGCTTGTTGGGATAGTTCCCAGGTGGCCTCTTGGGCGCGCGGCGGCTCGGGGGCGGCGGGCAGGTCTGGATCGGATCCGCCTGCCAACGCACCGGTCGCTCCGAACGCGATCATCGCGATACTGAGCAGGAGGGCCAGGGCGCTACGAAGCAGGCCGCGGGGGCGGCCGGTCGGGTCGGGCATGGTGTCCTCTCGTTGGTCCGGCAGCGCCACATGCCGGTCCGGGACCGGCTGGCGACATGATCGCTGCAGTACGATCGGCTGCCGACTATGGGCCGTTGACTCGGTGCCTCAGGCTAATGCGCGCAGCCGCGGTTCGGGCGCCAATGGAGGTCACAGCATGGTCACGCGCCGGTCTACAGCGGCGCGGTCGGACTGCTCGCGACGTCCGCGCAGGGCAGTTCGTAACGTCCGCAGGGGACATTTCACGACGTCCGCGCGGCCCGGAAGTGCTGTGGCTACCGGCCGCGGCCATCCTCCGGCGAGGGTGCCGAAAGTCCGGAGACGGTCAGGTCGTGGTCGAACTGGTCGCTTCCCAATGCCGCACCAGCGTCGGGCAGGATGCCCAGGGCCGCGGCCCGGGTGATCGCGTCCCGGCGGTTGTGCACTCCGAGTTTGCGGTAGATGTTGCGCACCTGTGATTTCACGGTGTTCTCGGAGACAAAAAGCCTGCGGGCCACTCGGCTCAGCGGGGAGCCCGTGGCGATCTCGTGCAGCACTTCGGTCTCCCGGTCGCTGAGTTGAACCGGCTCCCTGGGGGCAGGGAACACCGGCGGGGCGGCTATGACCACCGCCATGACGTCCGCTGGGACAACGTGGGGGAACTCAGCGTCCAGTCGCAGCAGATCCTCTTTGGGAACCAGGGTGAATAGCCGCACCAGGCCCGACTGCTCCACCAGGCTGACCGCTTCCTGCAGGTGGTTGCCGGCCATGTCCATGCGGCGGCGCCGCAACGCCGCACAAGCACGCATCAGGTGTAGTTGCAGCCCGTGCCGCACATCGGACACCGCCAGTTCCTGAATGTGCTCGGTCCATTCGAGCACCGAGGAGATCTGCCCGTCATAGAACGCGAGCCGGCATCGGCAGACCCGCGCCCATGGATAGTCCAACGGCACATCCAGGAGTGCCTGATAGGCCCGCTCGAACTCACCTGTTGCCACACATAGGTCCACGATGGCACTTCGCGCGATCGCGCCGGCCATCCGGGCCCCGTGACGGCCGGGTGTCAGGTTGGCCACCACCCGTTCCATCGCAGCCAAGGCGCTGAGTCTGTCGGCGTCGCTGCGCTGATACAGCGTGTAATTCGCGCTGATGTACTGGGAAACGGTGCTCAGTCCGGGTATGGAAGGCGTGGGGTTGGTGCGCGCGCGCAATCGGCCTGCGACCTCGGCGCCAATCGTGCGCAGCCCCGCCAGCGCCTCGCGTCCCGGCTCGGCCTCACCCTTCGCCGCCTCGCCCGACCCCGCCTCTACCGTCGTCGCCTGCGTCTTCTCTGTCTCGCCTTCTGCCTCAGGCGCCTGCCGCTCTCGGCCCGTCGTCCGATCGGCGGTGTCACCTGAGGGCACGTCCTGTCGCCCCGCGGCCGGGCCTGTGGCGGTCGACGCGGCTATCTGGTTCTTCGCCTCCCCGGGGGTCCGTTGCGAAGGCTGGACCTGGTCCTCGAACGTGAAGCGGTCGCCGGCGGCGATCTGACGGACCAGCATCGTCGCACCGCGTTCCAGTTCCGAAGTGGCGGGCCCGGGCAGCGCGGCGACCAGGGCGAGCCACTCCTCTGCGCTGTTCAGGTGGCCCAGGATCGCCAGACACAACGCCAGCCCGCTGGCCGCCTCACGCTCCGCGGGGACCATGCCCCGCTCCCGCGCCCACCGGAAGGCTTGCCGGAACGCATACGCGGCGCTGGCCAAGTCGCTGGTCAACAGCGTGGTGATGCTCCATTGCAGGAGCAACTCCGGCATTCGTTCCAGCACCGGATCGGCCCAGGCGGACCGCTCCGAGCCCTCCTCGGCCAGTTGCCGATAGGCCTCGTAACCGCCCGTGGCACGCAACTGGAGGGTCTGCCCGAGGGTGAGGCGCTCGTTCTCGTAGTGTGAGGCGAACGCCACTTCCATATGTCCGGAGCGGAACATCTCCTGGGCACGTCGCGGGGTCTCAAGGTTCAGGATGTAATCCCGCATCACCAATAAGCGGGCGCTGCCGTGGACCACCTCATCGGGGAACCGGCGCAGTACTCGGCGGGCTTCCTCACCGCATCCGGTGACCATCTCCAGCCAGTACTCCTCCACCAGTGCCGCCGCCCGCGGCCAGTCCTCCGACTCCACTGCGTGGTCCAGGGCCGGCTGGGACTTGTTCCGATGGTCATACCACTGCGCCAGCTTGCAGTGGTAGCGCCGATACGTTTGCGGGGACGTACGTCGCAGGAAGGTTTGGATCGCATTTCGGATTCGCGGCAGCAGCCGGTAGTAGGTGGTTCCCTCCTGCTCACGGCTGTGCAGGATCCCCGCGCGGTGCAGCAAGGGAAAGTCCGCGCTCCACGCATCCTCACCGATCAGCACCCGGCCCAACTCGGCGTCGAACTCGGTGGCGCAACTCATGGCGGTGAGCGTGTCCCGGAAGCGCTGCATATCCGGATCCTCCAGGACTACGCGGCAGTAGCGGTCCACGCTGGTCCAGTCCGGCAGCAGCCCGCCGTCCTCGTCCTTCGCGCCGTCCTGCAGCACGGCCCGGATGACGGCGGGCCACCCGGCGAGGGACTGGGACAGTTCGACTGCCTGCGCCGGATCCATGGCGTAACCGGCTTCGTGGGCCATCAACTGCACTTCCGACCCACCCAGGCCGAGGTCGGGCATCTGCAGGACCGTTGCGTGAGCGTGCGCATGTGCGATCACCACGATGGGGCGTTCGGCCCGAACCATCACCACCGCATGCAACCGCTCGAACCGGCTCAACAGGTCGCCCAGTTCATCATCGACCCGCTCATCGGCGACCCAGTCGAAGTTGTCCAGGATCAAAGTGGTGGGCTGCAGCGTTTGTTCCACCAACGCGCGCACGAGCAGGCCCGGGTCCGCATCTGCTGGTGGGGGCACGCCGGTTAGACCCCGATGCACCGCGGCCCAGAATTCCCTCCGGCCGGCGGGTTGCAGACCGAGCGGAACCCACAAATAGCGCATATGCGCCTGGCTCTGCTCCCGCACCCAAGCGGCGACCGCGCTGGTCTTGCCGAAGCCGCGCGGTGCGTGCAGCACCGTCAGGGTGACGTGCTCCTCAAGCGCCTGCCGCAGTGGCGCGGGCACTATGATGCTGGCCGAGACACGGGGCAACCGGGAGGCCACCCGCCTCGCTGCGCCACGTTCGCCGTCCAGCATGTTGCCCGGCATGTCAGATGCCCGGTTGCGACTGCGTAGCACCTCGCCCGGCGACGGCGAGGGCCTCGTTCCTGCTGGCTACACCGAGTTTGCGGTAGACGGAGCGCAGGTGTGTCTTCACGGTGTTGACCGACAGGCCGAGTGCGCGGCCGATCCCCACCGGGCCGCTGTGGCGTTCCAGTGCACGCAGCATTTGCGCCTCCCGCATTGTTAGCGTGGGCAACTCCGCCGCTTCGCGCGGGTGGCCACCTTGGGCAGGTCCGACGCCGGGCCACAATTCCGCGGCCGCCGGCGCCTCCTGGGTGAGCATGTCGAAGACATACCGGGGCATCAATTGGAACGGCCGACGTTGCCCGGTGGCGCGCGACAACATGACGGCTTCGTGGAAGGCGGCGCGCGCCTGGGCCCGGGCGTTCTTGGCATGCAGCGCACTGGCAAGGATAACGGTCGCTTCCATTTGTGAACGCCGGGAGATATCTGACGCCTGCAATGCCTTTTGCGCATACGCGATGGCGGTGTCGTACTCCTGGCGGGCGTGGAAAACCTTGGCTTGGGCGGTCCACCCGATCGGTTCCTCGCCCAATTCATCGGCGACCTCCGCCGCAACCCCTACCATGCGGGCGATCAGCAACAGTTCCACCAAGATGCTGCGCAGCACCGTGTCCGCCAAGGTTCCCCGCGGCAGGTGTCGCAACGCCGCCCGCACCTGGTTGGCCTGCCGGAAGACCTCCTCGGGATCATCGGCGATGGTGGCGTGGTGCGCACGCACGAATTCCGCGATTATCCACAATTCGGCGCGGTTGCGCGGTTCGATCGTCGCCGCCACCCGGTCGCTGGCGCGCGGGTCACCGGCGTCCACGGCGCTGAGCGCCTCGGCGAGGAGCACGGCCACACCCGCCAGATCCCCTGGATCCGCCGACCCGCCCTTGGTCAAGTGCGCTTGCAGTGCCGGATCGTCGATGCTGGCCCGGGCCAGGTCCGGTTCGCCGGCCAGTGAGTGCACGAGGGTGAGGCCGGCGGCGCCGAGGACGGCGGCCATGCTGTTGCGGCCGAGGCCGAGTTCTCGGGCCTGGCTGAAAGCGTAGGTTGCCGCGTCGTGATTGCCGCTGAGCAGCGAGGCAATACCCCACTGCAACAGCACCAGCGATTCCTCCCGGGCCGGTTCGCGCGATCCGGAGCCCTCGTTCAGCACATCGGCTGACCGCAGCAACGTCTCCGGCACCACCCAGGTGGTTCGGCTCCGGGTGCGGTCGACGATCGCCGCCAGGTGCTCCCGAGCCACTCGCACCCGGGGATCATGCTCACCGTGCGGGGCCGGCATCCTGCGGACCGCGTCAACCAGGGCGGTGGGGCTCTCGGTGAGCAACGAGAACCACTGCTCGTCGATCAACGTGACGGCCGTGTCCCACTCCTCTGCCCGGACCGCATGCGTGAGCGCCCGACCCGGGTGATGACCGCCGGTAGGCCCGCTGAGCATGGCCCGGTGGACATCGCGCCCGATGTGCGGCGCCGTTTGGTGCATCACCTGCAGCAGCGCCCGACGTATGGCCGGTGGGTAGTAGTACCGCAACGTCTCCGGCCCGCGTCGGTCTCGGATCAGGCCCGAACTGCGCAGCCGCACCAGGATCGGCGCAGGGTCCAGTGCACCATCACCGCTGTGTTCCCCGGCGGGGACGATCAGCCGGAGCAGTTCGATGTCGAAATCTTCCGGTACGGCGGTGCGCAGCAGGAACTCGCGGATATCACCGAAGCGCAGGTCGGCCACAAGCGTGCTGATGTAGCCCATCACCAGGTCATCATCGAGATGTCCGGTCGTGGCGATCTCACGCAACCCCGCACGGATGGCAGCCGGCCAACCGCCGAGGTCCGCTGCCACCTGCTCAGCGCGCTCCCGGGTCAAGGCGAGACCGGATGCCCGCGCAAGGTCCCGCACGGCCTCCCCGTCCATGCGTAGCGCCGAGGGCCCGATCACGCTGGCGTCCACCGACAACGGCCCCATCGTCTCCAGGGTGCGCAGCGTGCGCCCGGCGACGACGAGAAAGAAGTGGTCGTTGGTCCGTACTAATTCGATCAGGCGCTCATCGATCGCGTCAGCATCCTCGAGCAGGCCTGCCTCCTGGTAGTTGTCCAGGATGAGCCGCAATGGCGTGGTCACCGCCGCGAGTGCGTCCAACACGTGCGTCCTGGGATCGGCTCCCTCCATCAGCGGAGCAACACCGACGTTGTGCAGCGCCTCGGCGATGCCGCGCCAGAAATCGTCAGCGTGGTGCGCCCATGCGCCCAGCGGGTGATAGACGGTCAGGATCGTGTCACTTCGTTGTCGCAACCAGGATACGAGCGTGGTGGTCTTACCGAATCCGCGGGCCGCGCGGAGGATCGTCAACGGCCGGGTTGTTTCCAGTGCCGTGAGCGCGGTCGTGGAGATCAAGGCCGGTTCCATGATCCGCGGCAGACGACCGAGTACTTGTGCGGCCGGGGAGGTGGAGAGCATCTGACTCATTCCCCGTCCGTGCGCGTTACCACTTCGGCAGCGTCGCCATCGCGTGCGGGTGCGCCTCGCCGGGCACCTGCTGTCGTTAACGTTGAAATTGTTCTCTCCCCCGTTACTGGCTTCGTCGTTCTTCGTGCCGCGGGTGGTTTCTGTGGCGGTAATGATCCGCCTTCAGTGCCTTCAGGGCAAGATTCCCTGCCCGTTCGTCCTGGCGGGATTTCCCCTGGGGGGCGGTCTGGACCATGGTGATCCGTAAGATCACGTGCCCCTCACCCCCATCCCGCTTACCGCGACAATGCATCTGGCCGTTTCCGTTCTCGCGCAGCGATACCGGAACCGAAGCCATGTGATGCGTTTCTAGGACCCGCCGCCTTCATCAGTGGCGAGCCCGTGTTATTCATGCTAGGCGCAACCACTGACAATGCAGGAACTTTCCTGACATTCAAGGGGTGAAACGCCATGACGCGGGGGTGAGCGGCGACTACGGCGGGGGTGAGGCAGGGTGATCGCCAGCCCGTTGAAGCCTGGCCAGGCTACAGGGTGTGCGGGTGGCGTGAGCGCCGGGGATGTGAAGCCGCCGGTGACCTCGTCGGCCTGGTATTGCTGAGAAAACAACAGATCCCCTGGCCCGTCGGGGTCGGGCCAGGGGATCTGCGCCGGGTGCGGCAATGCCGCACCACGTCTCTTAACCGGCGCCTCAGGCTTTCACCCCGGCGGCACGCCCGCGGGAGTGATGCACCCCACGAAGCGCGAGCCCGGCTCCCAGCGCGAGGGCGGCAATGACGAGGACCAGGCGCACTCCAATGCCGGTGGTTCGTAACGCTGAGGGTGATACTTCCTCACCCTGCGGTTCACCCGCCGGGGTCGGCGAAGGGCTCATCGGCGGCTCCGGCGTAACCGGTTCGGCAGGTAGATTGCCGCCGATCTCCAGGAGTACATCGAAACTGGCGAGACGATCCACGACATTCGCGCGGTTCCCGGCCGCGGAGCTAGCAGGAAAATTATGTGCCAGCGTGATCGGCACCTGTTCTCCCTGGCCGAGTTCGACCTGCAGGATCTCGGTGGTCTGGTTGCGGTCCAGTTCAGCGAAGGATGCCTCGCCCCCATCCCAGGCAAGTCCCACCTCTTCATAGAAGCGGCCCTGATCTCCCCCATCCCGATAGCCGCTGGTGCGGCCGCGGTGATCGGGGTTGTGGTGCACATCCGGGGCTTCCGGGCTGTGGATCTGCACGTTGATGATGGAGGCGCGCAACGTGCCCGCGGTCGGGCCATCGTTGCGCACGTACATCGTGCGAGACGCGGCATCGCCGGGCACCAGGACGGCGGAGGAGTCGAAGAAGGAGTCGGTGGTCCGAGCCGTGTAGGTTTCCCCGTCCCAGGACAACGCGATCTGTTCGCCCGCGGGCTCGGCAGCGGATCCGGCCGGTGCGGACGCGGCCGGTGCGGTTCCGGCGCCCGCCGATCCGCTATCCCAGGGCGCGGCCGCCGCTACGGCCGCCGTGACGTTCCCCCACGCCAGGAGGATCGCGAGGGTGGTCAGCGTCGTCAGCACGGCACGGGTCCTGCCGCTCGAGATGCCGCGCGCTCTTCCCCTTCGCGCGCCGCCTACCGTCGCCTCGTGCGATGCACTACCGAGCCTCGACATGCGCAATGCGTAACCGCGCCTCTCCTCGCGCGGAGCCCTACCGCGCGTCGTGCTGCGCGAAGCACTACCGCACAAGATCGCATACTGATTGGTCCGCATCATGGTGCATCCCCCGGTCGGAACGTGCTGTAAGTGAACGGGATGGCGTGGTCGGGTTCCTCGGCTGGATCCAGATGTGACCCGACCAACGCGTTCCAGTCATCGGTGGACTCCACCTGGATGTCGCTGGGGTCGGTGGCGGTGACCCTCGCGAGGTTGCGGTACTCCCCCGTTCCGGGTAGCGCGTCCAGTTCAGCCTGGATGCACCAGAATTCCGAGACAGCCTCGGTGTTCGCGGTGTAGGTGGCCGGTACGGGGGTGGAGGTGTGATCCTCGACCGTGGCCGGCGGCGGGGTCGGCGTTACACCGGGCCGGCAGTCCTCGGGGGCGGGCACCCAAAAGATCTCTACCGCCGCGGCCCCGAGGATGCCTTCGCCCCAGTCGGGCTCGGTCAGGGTGTAATGCAGGCCTTTGTTGCCCTGGCTCAGTGAATCCACTTGGATGGCGGCGGCCCACTGCCCGTCGGTGGCCAGCGTGCTCGCCGCATCCTGGCCGTCGATCGCGAAACTCGCGCTGCCGCCGTCAGCGGGGATCAAATCCGCGCCGGGAGCCCCGACGGCGAAGCGCTCATATCCCATCGCGAGGCTGCCGCTGAGGTGCTCGGCGTCGGACCACAGCGCCAGGGAGGCTCCGCCGATCGCCAACGTGGCTCCCACGGCCAGCGATCCTGCGAAGACGACTGCGCTGCGGGAGGGTCGTGTGCGGGTCATGGTGTGGCTCCGTCCCCCGTGCGGATCTGCTCCAACAGCAACTCGATCGTGCCCAGGTCCGCCAGGACCACCGGGGCTTGCGGGCCGAACCGGTCCTCGCCGTCGGCCGCGAAGGACAGTGCCACCTGCAAGGTGTACTGCTCGGTGCGCCCGTCGTTATCGGAGACCAGGGTGGGTAGGTCCGCCTGGGTGCCGACCGGGGTGCTGGGGATCAGCGGCTGGTCGGCGGCATCGAGGATGACGTACTCGGCGCTGATGCCCGCGGGCAGGTCGGCGGGGTGGGACCATCGCACGGTGGTGCCGGCTCGCATGTTGTCGCCGGTGAGTGCGACGTCGAAGGCTTGCGTCAACTCCACGGTGTCCCCGGGGCGAGCCAGGAACGCGGCCGGGTCCAGGTCCTGCTGGGGCGCCTCGACGTCGGTGGAGGTCTCATCCCACCGGGGCGGTCCGCTCAGATCGATGCGAAGGTCCCCGGAGACCACCGTGCCGACCGCGCCGGCGGTATCTGCGGTCCACAGGGTCAGTGTGCCCCCGGCCAGTAGGAGGCCGGTGAGCAGCCCGGATGCTGCGAGCGCCGGGAGGCGCCATCGGCCGCGTGGCCGGGCTGGTGGTGAAGTCGAAGTGGTCATGCTGGCTCCCCGAATCGTGTGCGGTTGCGTGCGGTGTCGGCGACGACGAGGTAGGCGCCGTACCCGATCAGGCCGGCGGCGATGACGACGACGAGCGTGTGCCGGTGCGATCCCACCGCCGCGGCCAGGTGGCCCACGGCCGGCACGTGGTACAGCACCCGGCCCATGACCTGCTCGGCCACGATCGGCGGATCATCTGCACCGTTGGCGTCACCGCGGGTGATGTACTCGGTTCCTTCCGAACCGGCCCGGACCCCCACGATGCGGTGGGTGATCAGGGTCGGATCACCGGATGTGGGTTGGAACGTCACTACGTCCCCGATGCGGTAGGTCTCCTGCGGGACGGCGACCACCATGTCCCCTGCGGAGTAGGTGGGCTCCATCGAACCCGACAGTACGGTCAGCCCCGCTCCCCCCATGAGGCGCGGGATCACAGCCACGGCGAGGGCCAGAAGCAGTGCGGCGATCAGCAGGAGCGTCATCACCCCGGAGGCGGCGCCACGCCAGAAGGAGGGAGCCTTCCCGGTTCTCGGGCCCCGCGGCAGCGTTCTCGGGCCCCGCGGTAGTGCGCGTGTTGCCGGTTCGGATGTCGCGTGATTCTCAGTGCTCATCACTCCTCCTTCCTTTGGGTCGTCTCGTGTGCTTCTCGTCTGTCTCGTGTGGGTCCGGCACCGGCGGGGGCGCGTCGTCGTCACCCCCGCCGGTGGGGACCAATACCGTCGATCAGAATCCGGGCGCGTCGGTTCGCACCTGGTCCAGTCCGACGGTGAGGTCGCCCAAGGCAGCCGTGGCCTGGGTGAGCACCTGGTCCGGGGTGTCCTCGTCGAAGTCGACGGTGACGGTCACGGTGAACGCGGCTGTCCCCGACGTGGTCGCTGGCAGGGTGAGCAGGCCATCGAGGTTGGTGTTGTCCTCCGAGCCGAACTGCACCTGGATCGGGGCCCCGTCCCAGTCCGTGGTCTCTTGGACGCCGTCGCCGTCCACGGTGACCTTGACATCGAGCCGGTCCAGCAGGTCACCGGCCGCGGCACCACCGTCGAGGGTGAGTTCTGCGACCATGTTGTCGCCCTCGAGCGCGGCTTCGAATCCGAATTCACCCTGGATCGTGTCGCCCGGGACGATGCGGAACTCGCTCAGGTCGATCCCGTGCGGGCTGTCGTCCCGGTCGGCCGAGACATCCGCCCAGGCGACGTCACCGACGAGGGCGACGTCCAGGTTCCCGGCGGTAATGCTTCCGCCGTCGACCTGTTCGGAGTCGCTCCACAGCGCGAAAGTGCCCCCGCCGAGGAGAAGCGCCGCGCCGGCGGCGCCGGCCAGTAGACCTTTGGTCCTCTTGTTCATGATGCTGCTCTCTCTTTCTTTTCATCGCCAGAAGCCGGGTGGCCACTGCCGTGTGGTTGCCCGTGAATCGGGGCAAGTTGGTGGTGTTCGTTGGTCGTGGTGGTTCGTTGGTGGTGGCGGCGGACCACAGGGGTCCGCGGCGTCACCCTCGGGATGTCAGGGGTCGGCGCGCACCTCACCGGAGCCCCAGCAGGTCATCGATTCCCCGACCGGCAACGTGGTGGCCGGGCAGGTCACGGTGACGCCTTGGTCATCGGTGACGTGGATGTTCTCCAGCGGCGTCTGCCCGCTGTTGGTGACGGTGTAGGTCCAGGTGATGCGGGTTCCGGAGGTGAGCGTCGCGCCGTCGTCGATCTCGCTGGCCTCGGGGCCCACGGGGCCGTCCTCGACGTCCCAGGCCCGTTTGACCACCTCGATGCCGGGGATGAGCCGTTGCACGTTGGTGAAGATGCACTCGGCGTCGTCACCCACGCCCAATCCGGCGATGGTGACCCCGTGATTCTCAATGGTGGTGGCCACCGGTTCGCCGTTGACCTGGCAGGTGACCTGGTCCAGTCGCCACCCGTCGGCGGTCTGCGCCTGGGAGGCCAGTTCTGCCACGCGCATGCTCGCGGTGGCGGTCATGGAGTCGAACTGCACGGTGTACTCCACCTGACCGTCCTGGTTGGTGGTCTGGGTGTCCGCCGGGGTGAGGTGGCCCGAACCGCCGGTGCGGGTGACGTTGAAGTCCCACCCGCTAGCCGGGGCGGGGCTCCCGCCGTAGGGCTCGGCGATCTTGGTCACCGTCACGCCGGCTTGGCAGGTGGCACCGCGGGCGACGTCCTCCAACAGCGGGGTGAGGTTCTGCCAACTGGCTTGGAAGTAGTCAGCGGTGTTGATCGAGGCGCCCGAGGAGTAACGGGTCGGGCCGGATACCGCCGCGAGGTTCGCAGGGTTGCCGCTGATGCCCGAACCGACCCCCACGGCGAGCGTCCGGGTGCCCTGTGACTTCAGGGCGTTGGCGGAGTAGACCGCCTGTTCGGTCTCGATGAACCGAGTGAAACTGCCCGGCCCGGAAGGGTTGCTACCCGTACCGGAGAAGGTGGGCAGGCCGTCGGTTACGACGACGGCGAGGTCATAGTCGTTATTGCTCTGGGCGACCTGGTAGATGCCCCGGTCCCAGTTGGTGCCGCCATCGGCGACGTAATTGTTGATCCGGTTGGTGATGGTTTGGACGTTGCCGTCGATCGGCATCAGGGCGTAATTGCGTCCGCTGTTGCCGTTGTTCCGTGGTGCGGTGGTGGCGAACGTATACAGCGCGATCGAGGAGCCGGTGCCCTCCAACGCCTGGGTGAACCCGATGGCGGCGTTCTTCAGGTCTTGGGTGGCGCCGGCCTGTGCCACGGAACCGGACAGGTCCAGCACGAGTGCCACATTGAGCCCGCCCTCGCAGGTCAGCGGCAAAGTGGGGTTGGCGCGGCTGAGTTGCCAGGTCCCGGTGGAGGCTTCGCGGTTGCTGTCCCCGGAGCCGGTCATGAAGTGGCTGGTGGAGCGGTAGGTGGTGCCGGCCCGCAACTCGGTCCCGGTGCGGAACTGGTAGTCGGTGGCCTGTTGGGAGCTGGTTGCACCGGTGACGAGGACCTCGTTGGCGTTCCAGCCCTGAGGCGCGGATTCGAGCACCACCCAGAAGCGGCGGTCGTAGTTCTCGCCTGCCGGGGTTATCTCGATCTGCTCGTACTCGGCGCATCGAGGGAACAGCCACCCCGTCCAACGGATACATTCGCCTCGCTCCATAACTGGGGCCTGGGTCTTTGGAATGGCGAAGGAGCAGTCGCCGTCCCCGTCGGAGATGCACTCGGCCCAGTCCTCGTTGACCGGTTGGCTGGGACCGCTGTTACCGCCGTCGTAGAGTTTCAGTTTCGCACCGGGAAGGCCGCCGACGGTGGTGTTACCGGTCCGGTCCCCGCCGACCTTGACCGTGATGACAGCGCTATCGCCTGACGGGTTCGGCACCGACATCGGGCTCAGGTCGGCGGCCTCATCGACTTCTGGTTCGATTGTCGCGTCGTCACCGTCGGACTGGGTCGCGTCGGTGGAGTTCGTCTCGGGCTCGGTGGCGCCGGCGGCGTCACCGTCGCGCCCGCTGGCGGCCGCCCCTGCCTCTTCCGAACCGGCGACTGCCGACACGTCGTCTTGATCGGATTCGTCGTCTTGGTTGGACTCGGTGGACGCGGAATCCGGGAGGGCCTGCTCGGCGGATCCGGTACCGGCGGCCTCGGCGTCGGATCGCTCCGCATCGGCGGAACCGGTTTCCGGAGCACCGCTGGGTTGGTCCGCAGCGATCTCGGCGGGCTCCTGGGACAGTGCCCCGCCCTCGGCCAAAGCCGTTCCGGAACCGGTGAGCAACAGCGCGCTGGCAAGCAACACCGCCGTCAGTGAACGCGTGGCCGGTCGCCGCTGTGCGTGGACGCGAACATGCCTCATGTGGCCCCCCGAAGGATTGATACGGACTTCATCCGAAACCGCCTGCACGCGGCTTCCGTTCGCTTCCCGGACCGAGATGCGGTCGGGTGGAACGCTTTTAAGGTCACCAGAAGAACCGCGGAAACTGAGCCTTTTCGGCGGGTGAAGATGTGATGATTCCGCGCTCGCCCATGGAGGTGAGGAAGGCGGCAAAGGGTTACTCCCCATTCACCACTGCGGGCGCCTCACCGGGTCCGGCGGGCCCGTTTCCTCACCCCGGGTTACGGTTCGCTTCGCCCTCGAGCGTGATGCACGCGGACCGGCGGGGTGAGCACGCAAATCTGGGCGCTGCGGGCAAAACTCTGCCGATTGTTCGCATGCAGCACGCCCTGCCTCACCCTGCAGGGTGAGGGACTGCGCCGGGCACGGATCACCCTGGGGCACCGCCCTCACCTGCTGCTCACCCGCAGGGCAACTCGGCGCAACACCGTTGCTTCGAGAAACGCATCCATCCTCGGGCCATCAGGACTGGACACCGGGTGTCACGGGTGTCGGCACCATGGCCGGCTGCCTCGTCCACTGCCGTCAACCGTGCTGGTCGACATCTTCTGCCATGCCCGAACGCTTCGCGGGGCGCTCCGTCGCAGCCTGAGGCGGCGTTCGCCATCCTCATCGGCGCTCGCCTTACGAGTTGCGCCGCCGACCCGTCGTTTAGTAGCCGGCTGAGGGCCGTCGTTTAGTGGCCGGCTCCGGGCCGGTTGGGCTCCCGGCCCAGCACGGCGAGCGCCTCGTTGCGCGAACCAACCCCGAGTTTTCGGTAAACCGACCGCAGATGGGTCTTGGCGGTGTTAACCGAAACCCCTAGAGCCCCGGCGATACCGACGGGTCCGTCGTGTTGCTCCAGCGCCCGCAACACCTCTGCTTCCCGCATGGTGAGGGTGGGCAGCGGCGCGGCGCCCGTGGTGGCGGGGTCCGGACCGGAGGCCGGCCAGAGGCGCTGGAGCGCCGGGTCCGCTCCGCCGAGAAGGTCGAAGACGGCGCGGGGCATGAGGTAGAACGGCCGGCGTTGGCCGGTGGCATGCGCCAGCGCGACCGCCCGGGAGAACACGACACGGGCCTCGGGCAACTGGTCCGACCCGTGATAGGCGGCCGCAAGGATCACGTGTGCCTCCACGAGTGAACGCAAGGACACTCTCGGTGCTTCGACCGCATGTCGTGCTGATGTGATCGCTTGGCTGAAGCGATTCCGCGCCAGGTACGCCTTCGCCCTCGCGGTCCATTCCACTGCGTGGTCCAGACGGAATTCGATGCCGCTGGCGACACCTGCCATACCGCCGGCGATCAACAACTCCACCAGGGCACTTCGCAATACGGCTTGCGCGAGACTGCCCGGTACCGCTTGGCGCAGCGCGGCCCGCACTTGGTTCGCTTGCCGGAACACCTCCTCGGGAGTTTCGCCGTGCGCGGCGTGCTGGGCCCGGGCGAACACGCCCATCGCCCATAGGTCGTTGCGCTCATGCGTGGTGACCATGTCCCGCACGGCCTCACCGGCCGCGGGATCGGCGCGGTCGACGGCGATCAACGCGCGGGCGACGGTGGCGGCGATGCTCAACATGGTGCCGGCTGAACCGGCGGCGGGCTGCGGCTCCAGAGCGATCCTCACGTCGGGTTCGCGCAGCATCTGGTGGGCAAGTTCCGGTTCACCGTTCAGGGCGTGAGCGAGCGCCAGGCAAACGCCGCCCAGGGTCATCAGGGCCGGATCACCGGCGCCGTGCCCGCGCACGCGGGCACGGTTGAACGCGTAGATCGCAGCATCGGGGTTGCCGCCCCTCAAGTTGGCCACGCCCCACAGCACGAGTGCCAGGCCCTCCCCGTCCGCACTTTCCCGTTCGGCCATCAACCAGTCAGCAAGGACTGCAGCAAGGCCAGGGTCGTCCTCCACCGGCCAGGGCGTGCGCGGTGATCGTTCCGGGTCGGCCAGAACAGCCCGGTGTTTCCGCACCACCTGCAGGCGGGGATCGTCCTGGACGACGCGGGTGGGTGCGCCGTCGGCAGTGCGCAGCAGCACCTGCGGGTCAGTGGTGAGCAGTTGCATCCAGTTGCGCTCCACCACCGCTACCGCCGTGTCCCACCGTTGTGCGCGGGCCGCGTGGTGCAACACCAGTGCGGGATTCTGCGCCTCCGCCGCAGTACTCATCAGCGCCTCGTAAACCTGCTTCTTCAGTTCCGGCCGGGTCTCCTTCGCCAACTGTCGAAGCGCCCTACGGATCGCCGGGTAGTAGGAGAACCGTGCGCCGTTGCGGTCGCGGACAACACGGAGGAATCCCGAATTGCGCAGTAGGCGCAGCATGGCGCCGGGTTGCTGCCCGGTGAGGATCATGGCCAGGTCGGAGTCGAAGTCCGCCGGAACCGCCGTGCGTAGGGCGAAATCGCGCAACTCCCCGGAGCCATGGTCGTTCAATACCGCTTCCAGGTAGCCCGCCACCCGCCGTTCATCAACGACGTTCTCCGGGTCGGTGTTCGTCAGACCCGCCCGGATGGCTCCGGGCCACCCGCCCAGGTCCGCGACGATCTGTTCGGCGCAACTCTCCTTCAGTTGCACACCAATGTCGTTCGCCAACGCGACCACGTCGTCGGCGGTGAACTTCAGGTCCTCCGGCCCCAGCACCGCCGTTCCAACGGAGATCGAACCCGCGGTCTCCAGCATGCGCGGTAACCGCCCGGCCACCACGAGGTAGAAGCCATCGTGATTCCGGACCAGGTCCACCAGATCGTCGTCGATACTCGCTGCGCCCCCACGGCCTGCCGCGTGGTGGAAATCGTCCAGCACGAGGCGCAGCGGCGTCTCCAATTGCTCGATCGCCGCTACCACTCGTTCACGCGGCAATAGTTCGTCATCGGTCGCGACCCCTGCCACATCTAGCGCCTCGGCCAAGGTGGCCCAGAAACCTTCCTCGGAGCCGGCACGCTCATTCAGCGCCACGTAGATCGAGCGGATCCCGTCACGGGCCGCGCGCAACCAACTCACCAGTACAGACGTTTTGCCGAAGCCGCGGGCCGCACGGATCACCGTCAATGGGTAGCCGGCATTCAGCGCCCACCGAGCCCGTTCTCCGACTCGGATCGCTCCCGGCACGCGCGGCAGGCGAGGCGTGGGCATCGTGCAGTCAACCGCCATCGTGTCCCCCTTCGTCACGCCGCTGCTCAGGCCGCGGGAACGGGACGTCCCGGGCTGGAGTGAGCGGTACGGCTGGTCATCGTCGTGTCCTACACCTCTTGGAATAAATTCGGTCTCATCACCTACTCGACCGGTAGCGCGGCGGGCCTACTCGGCCGGTAGCGCGGGGCGTGTTGATGAAGGGTGTGCTTTGAGAGTAGGTGAGTTCACCGTCGCTGTACCGGGTACGAAGTCCCAGATGGAGCCGATGGCCCGCGGGATCCGCCTGCCCCTCGTCATGGGCGGCCGGTCGTTGGCCCAGCAGTAACTGGTGCCCGGCCTGACCGGCCGGTCGCTGGCCCAGCAGTAACTGGTGCCCGGCCCTGACCGCCCGGTGCCTGACCCAGGACTGCCCGGTGCCGATCCCGGGTCGGCCGTTGCTGAGGCCGGATCAGCGGTTATTGTCCGCGAAGGGTGTGGAGGTAGTGGCGCAGCGCGAGGCGATGGTCGCGCATGTGCAGGCCTGTGGACTGGAGTTTTGTCAGGTCCAGCACGCTGCTGCTGGGGCGAGGGGCCTGGTTCGGGTTGCTGTGGTGCTTGCCGGTCTGGGCGGCGTATTCGGCGGTGCTGACGGGGGTGATGTCATCGGGGTTGGCGCCGGCGTGCTGGAACACTTCGCGGGCGATCTGGGCCCAGGTGGCCGGCTCGCCGCTGTTGGTCACGTGGTAGGTGCCCCAGTCGGCGGCGGTGGTCAGCAGGTGGGCCGTGGCCCGGGCCAGATCGGGTGCGAAGGTGAGTCGGCCCAACTGGTCGTCCACGACGGCGGGTTTGGCTCCTCGCCCGGCCAGGGCGTGCATGGTGGCCACGAAGTTGTGTCCCTGCCCGAGCACCCAGGAGGTGCGGATGAGGTAGTGCTGGGGTGTGTGTTGCACGGCTAGTTCGCCGGCGGCTTTGGATTGGCCGTAGACGTTCAGCGGGCCGATCGGGTCGGTTTCGCGGTAGGCACCCCCCGGGCCCGAGCCTCCGGCGCCCTCGAAGACGTAGTCGGTGGAGTAATGCACCAGGGTGAAGCGGTGGCGGCGGGCCGCCTGGGCCAGGGCGGCCACCCCGGTGGCGTTGGTGGCCCATGCCGCACGGCGCCCATCAGGGGTTTCCGCGGCGTCCACGGCGGTGAAGGCGGCGGCGTTGATCACCGTTGCCACGTCGCTGAAGTCGTAGGCGGCCACGCGCTCGGGGCTGGTGAGGTCCAGGTCGGAACGGGCCAGCCCGTGGGCGCCGGGGAGTTGGTCGAGCAGCGCCCGGCCGAGTTGCCCGTTGGCGCCCAGGATGAGGGTGCGCGGCGGGGCGATCGGTTGGACCTGGTCCAGATGGGGGTGGTCCCGGTCCTTGTCGGAGATGATCGCCTGCTCCAACGGGATCGGCCAGCGGCCGCGTAGGTGCTCATCGGCCAGGTTCAGGTGGGTGTAGGCCGCATCGGGGGACCAGTGCGCGTTGACCAGGTAGGAATAGACCACCCCCTCGGCCAGGGTCTGATAGGCGTTGCCGACCCCGCGGGGCACGAATACGGCCGTGGCCGGGTTGAGTTCAGCGGTATGGACCGCCCCGAAGGTGGGCCCGGCCCGCAGGTCCACCCACAGGCCAAGGGCACGACCCGAGGCCACCGAGACCAGTTTGTCCCACGGTTCGGCGTGCACACCCCGGGTGGTGCCGGCCGCCTCGTTGAACGCCACCGAATGTTGCACCGGCTGGAAATCGGGCAGGCCCAGGGCCACCATCTTGGCCCGCTGCCAGTTCTCCTTGAACCATCCTCGGGCGTCCTGGTGCACCGGCAGGCTCACCTCCAGCAGACCCGGGATGGGTGTGGTGCGCACCTGCGGGGTGCTCACGTCACTGCCCACGGGCGGCGTAGGAGGCCTCCACGGCGTCCTTCTGCTCACCCCACCAGGCTTCGTGCTCCCGGTACCACTCGATCGTCTGCGCCAGCCCGGCCCGGAAATCCCCGTACCGGGGCCGCCACCCCAACTCGGTGCGGATCTTGGTGGCGTCGATCGCATACCGCAGGTCGTGCCCGGCGCGGTCCTGCACGTGCTCGAAATCTTGAGCATCGCGCCCCGTCAGTTCCAGAATCATGCCCACCACATCCAGGTTGGTCTGTTCACCATCCGCGCCGATCAGGTAGGTGTGCCCGATGCGCCCCTTGGTCAGGATCGTCCACACCGCCGAGGAATGGTCCGTGGCGTGGATCCAGTCCCGCACGTTCTGCCCTGCCCCGTACAGCTTCGGCCGCGATCCCGCCAGCACGTTGGTGATCTGGCGAGGGATGAACTTCTCCACGTGCTGCCAGGGCCCGTAGTTATTCGAACAGTTGCTGATCGTGGCCTCGATCCCGAACGACCGCACCCAGGCCCGCACCAAATGATCCGCACCGGCCTTGGACGCCGAATACGGGCTCGAGGGCTGGTACGCGGTCTCCTCGGTGAACTTCACCGGCTCACCCAACGGTAAATCCCCGTACACCTCATCGGTGGACACATGGTGCAACCGAACCCCGAACCGGCGCACCGCCTCCAACACCACCATCGTGCCCACCACATTCGTGGTGATGAACGGCGTCGGATCACGCAAACTATTGTCGTTATGGGACTCCGCAGCGAAATGCACCACCGCATCATCCGGACCAGTCAACCGCCCAACCTGAGCCGCAACCAACTCCCGGTCGGCAACATCCCCCACCACCAACTCCACCCGCCCGCCCACCAACGGCTCAATCGCCGCCGGGGAGGCCGCATAAGTCAACTTATCCAGCACGACCACCCGGCAATCAGTTTCGTTGACCAGGTAATGCACGAAGTTGGACCCGATGAATCCCGCACCACCTGTCACCAGCACCGTGCTCATGGGCTTTACGGTAGCCGACAAGGGCCACTCACGGCGGCCATATGGGGGAGATCTTGCCCGATATCGCCCCAAAGTCGGCAGGTATACGCCACACTGGAGGCATGCGCGGCATAATATTGGCCGGCGGTTCCGGCACACGACTACACCCGATCACCCTGGGAGTGAGTAAGCAACTTGTGCCGGTGTACGACAAACCGATGGTCTATTACCCACTGAGTACGCTGATGCTCGCGGGAATCCAAGACATCCTCGTCATCACCACGCCGCACGATGCGGATCAATTCCATCGATTGCTCAAAGATGGGTCGCAATTCGGCATTGATATCTCCTACGCCGTACAGCCGGAACCGAACGGATTGGCCCAGGCCTTCGTCCTCGGTGCCGGGTTCATCGGCAACGATGACGCCGCACTCATCCTCGGTGACAACATTTTCTACGGGCCCGGCCTTGGTTCTCAACTCTCCCGGTTCAAGAACGTCAACGGCGGCGCCATCTTCGCTTATCGGGTTTCCGATCCCAGCGCATACGGCGTGGTGGAGTTCGACGAGCAGGGCCAAGCCCTGTCGTTGGAGGAAAAGCCTTCCCAGCCCAAGTCGAACTACGCGGTCCCGGGCCTGTACTTCTACGACAATGACGTGATCGAGATCGCCCACAATCTACAGCCCTCCGCGCGGGGCGAATATGAAATCACCGACGTGAACAAGGCTTACCTTGAGCGCGGCGACCTTCATGTGGAAGTTCTGCCTCGCGGCACTGCATGGCTCGATACCGGAACATTCGACTCCCTACTCGCGGCCTCGGACTATGTGCGCACGATCGAGCATCGGCAGGGCCTGAAGATCGGGGCACCCGAGGAGGTGGCCTGGCGACGCGGGTTCCTCACCGACGATGAGTTGCGCCAGCGAGCTGAACCACTGCGTAAGTCGACCTACGGCGATTATCTTCTCGCTTTGCTCGACTAGGTTCTAGTGATCGCGAGCGCTTCAGTGACCCGCTGCTTTCATTGGTCATAGGATCTCCCGCGGACGACACCCTGGGCCTGAGTTCGTCCGTCCGGCTTCTGAGCGAGACGGGTCACGGAATACCCATCCGGTCCAGCGCACGCCGGAGGATCGTTACTCGAGGTGCTACCCGAGAGCCGTCCACTACTTCGAAGCGTTCGCTTTGGTTCAGCGTGTGAATTCGACGGCCTTGCCAGCCCGCGCCGGGCACAATGTTCGCTAGGGGTCGCTGGGTGAACCCGTACTCGTCCAGCCGGGTCACCTCCATGATGTTCAGCGCTGCCCCGTATCCGCCCCTGCCGTCCTGCGTAGGCCGTAGCAGCCGCCCGTCATGATGGATGAACCGCCCGGCAGGACGGGCCGAAGCGATGTCTATCAGGACGGGATTCGCCGGATGCGGGAGCCACGGGCCTAGTAGTTCCGGGGCGGACCACAAATGCAGATGATCCGAGTAGGATCCCCCGGTCCAGACGGTTGCAAACATCCACCAGCGGCCGTCATGGTGAAGCAGTGTTGCGTCACTAGCGGTGACGTCATTAACCAACACCGCCTCGTGTTCCCATCGATCGGGGAAACGGACGGCTCGGAATATCTCGATGCGATTCGCCCCGGAGGTCTCCGGAATCATCCAGATATGGCCGCGGTCTTCCAGCACGAACGGGTAGGACAGGTGCACGTCGCGGGTCAGGACGGCGGATGGGGTACCGCGCGGCCCGTCGTCACCCATCTCCACCACCGAGATATGTGCACGGCCAACGCGGTGGTCGAAATCCTCCACGAATAGATACGCGCGCCCTTGGTGTTCCAAGATGAACGGGTCGGCGTAGAAGTGGTAGCCGTCGTCCGGCAGGCTCGCCCATTGCAGTGGGAGGTGCCCGGTAAGGCTGGTGGACTCGTCAGCATCCTGCAATGGTCGCCAACCCACCCGCCAGTGGGGAGATCGCGTCAACATCCGATAGCCCGCGTGGAGGGTCTTGTGCGCCACCTTCTCGATGGCCAACCGGCCCACGTGCTTCGGACGGGCACGCTCGGGTTCCCCCGCCTCCGGCGTCGGCGGACAGACCGCGCGTCCGGCCAACGCGGCGGCGAGCAGACTTCCGGTCCCCGTCAAGACGTCGCTCAGCGCGGTCGAAAGGAGGCCGGGGTGCTCCGTTCCGGGGCGCCCCTCAGCGCGCACCGAACCAGCCGGATCAACGACGGTCACTACGGGCAGTCTGCCCCGCGCGATCGCCTGTGCCGCCACGGTATGCCCAGGGCGTCCGTCGAAGAGCACCCGCCACATCTGGCGCGGCGGTTCGGGATCGGCTGAGAGGTCGACCACCAGGTCGTCGTTGCGTGGGCCCGGCGGGTCCATCGGCGTCGGAGCCAGGTATCGCTGGTCGGCGCGCTCGAGCAACCGTTCCAGCGCGAGCACCCTACCGACATAGGTTCGCATTGGTGCCTGCGCGGTGGGTCCGACGTCCAAGCAGGTCGTGACTCCCAGATCACCTGCGAGCGCGGCAGCAAGGTCGGTGTGCCAACGGCGGGGTGGCCAACCTTCAACCCGTAGTCGAATAGGCTCGGGCATCGATTCCTCCTGCACTCCCGCGTTGTGCCAGCAGAGTCTGTGAACTTCACTTCGAGAATCCCACACCTTGGGCTCAACCGAGCCGAATCCGTATCCTCAACAAAGGATCGGGGAGATGTGCGATGCTTCCTAAGCCAGGGAACTCGGCACAATGACGTCTCCCGGCGTCCCCGCATGGAACAGGTGGCCATGAACAACATCGAGCCCAACACCATTCGCGCGAACTTCTCGCGTTTGACCGCGGCCCAGAAACCGTCTCGTGGGGCCCCGCTCTATTCACTCATGGTCAATCGTCCGCTCGGAAGAGTATTTGCGGCGACGGCACATCGTCTCGGCCTGGCACCGAACCACGTGACAGTCATTTCAGCGATCTTCACCTTCACAGGTCTGGTCATGATCGCCACGATCGCCCCAGGGTGGTTGGCCGCCGTACTCATTACCGCCACACTGGTGATCGGATACGCACTTGACGCTGCCGACGGGCAGTTGGCGCGTCTTCGCGGAGGCGGAACCCTGACCGGCGAATGGCTCGACCACGTCATCGACGCGCTGAAGACGGCCACCCTGCACCTAGCGGTGCTCGCGATGTTCTTCCGGCTCGAACTGCCCGAATTCTGGCTAATCGTGGCCTTGGTTTTCGCCGCCACTGACGTCGTTCATTTCGCAGGCATGTTGCTTACTGACCTTCTCACCCGTAACGCTCAGGCCCGTCTCGGGGCCCCTGGAGCCGCGCCCCAGAATGGGAGCACGCTCATGTCTGTGCTGAAACTTCCCACCGACTATGGCGTGATGAGTTTCTCCTTCCTCTTGCTGGCTGTGCCGGTGGTCTTTCAGTGGTTCTATCTGGCATTGGCGCTCGCGAACTTCGTGTACCTGCTGTTGGTGCTTCGTGTCTGGTACCGGCGGCTTGGCGTGCTCGACCATGCGTTGGCAGGGCGGCTCCCGCACTAGCAAGGCCCAGGTTTCCGCCCGCAACGTTTGCCGGCACAACGCCAGCGCGTTACTTCGCGGCACAACCGCTAACACAGTTGCATCGCAGTTAACAGGTTTCGGCTGTAGTTCTCCCTGGAGAAATGCTGCCCGAGGCGCCGGCTGTCCTCCTTCGCGTGCTTTCGGAAATAGTGCCACCGGTCGATGATCTCCAGTACCGCGCAAGCAAGTGCGTGAGCGTCTCCGCCAGCTGTCTCAAGGCACGCCTTCGCCATTGCGGTAGCCTCCCGCAATCCGGCGGCATCGCTGATAATCACCGGGCGCGCTGCCAAGAGCGCTTCTACCGACGTGTTGCCGAATGATTCGTCGCCGGTGGACGGGACCACCATGATGTCGCACTCAGCGATGTGAGACCACACCCTCGACTGGAAGCCGAGCCAAGTAACGTGGTCCTCCAAACCCCACTGTCGAACCAGACGTTGCAGTTCCTCTTCGTACGCCTCGTTGCCCGGGAACACCGCGCCGATCAGCGTCAAATGAACCCACCGACCATGCTCCAGAAGGAGTCTGGTCGCCTCGATCGCCACATGCGGCCCCTTACGCCGCGACAGACGACCCACGTACAGCACCCGAACGGGGCCGGTGAGATCCACTCGCGCCGGCACCATGACGTCCGGTCCGGCGACGGCATTGTGCACGATATGGGCACGTCGTCCGAGCCTGGGGGCCACCTCCTTGACCACGTCAAGGCTCGTCGCACTGTTGACGACGATGCTGTGGCAGAGGGTCAAAGGGAGATAGATAAGCCGACGAATGCCGGGGGGAATACTGCGCTCGGCCTCATGCACATGGCAGACCACGCGACGGCCGGCCAGCCGCCCGAGCAGAAGCCACAGGGGCTCGGTAATCGTGTTCACCAGCACCGTTGCGGGGTCGACCTGGCGGATAAGGCGCCACGTCGACCCCCAACTCGAGAATGCTCCAACCCCGAGCCGCACTAGACCGGCGATCGACATCGCACTCTTTCGAAGGATCGGAGTGGGTTGAGTCAGCGCAACAGCACCGGCGTCACGGACGAGCTCCACCAGCGGACCCCGTTCCGGAACCGTCACGTACACCCGGTGCCCGGCTCGGACCAGCGCCCTGACGCTCTCCAGAAGCATTCGATCCGAGCCGTACAAATCTGCCCCGGGATTCGCCAGGAGCACGGTCCGGGGAACAGCCATCAGTCGCTGATCCAATATTTGTCGACCAACTCCCGGGTGTGGCGGATATTCCGCCGCGAGGAGGCTCCGAACACGATGGCCTCGATACCTGGCTGCTCGCATACCCATTGGACGGCCTCATCTGCCGGTATCGCCCCGGAGGCGAACACCGACATCGCGACGGCGCGGAAGTCATGGGATTGCAGGGCCTCACGGTACGCTGCTATCCCGCCGGACATGCGGAAGCCGATCTTGTTGATGTTCGCGCAGATCAGCGGTGAAGGGATCCCTTGCTTCTCCAGGCGCTGGGCCAGCAGCGGAAGGTTCATCGTGATGAAGCCCGGTTCGGCTCCGTACTTTTCCCGGACGTGATCGGCGAAGATGGTGAACGCTTCATCGAAGCCCAGTCCGAGCAGGAGGTCGGTCACGACGTTCTGCAGCCAGATAACAGGGGTGGGTAACCCGGCGAACATCTTCATCTCGGCGTCGATCAGCAGGGTCACCACGCCCTCGATGTCTTTGCCCACAAACGAAGAGGTCCCACGCATCGCAGCATCTAATAAACCCGTGTCCGGGAGGAACTGCCTCAACGCCCCGATCGTTCCGTACGTGGTGACCGCATTAGCGTATTTGTGCGCGTAAGGCATGCCGGGAAAGAACGTCATGTCAGGAAACTCGTCCCGTCGCTCAATGAACTGCGCCGCGACCTCACCGATGCGCTCATGCGTGGTGCACATCAGTGTCCGCACGCCCTCGGCATATGCGTCGATGAGCACGTCAACGACGGCGTCGGTTCTTTGGAACCGCATCTGCTGTTGGCGCGCCTTCTCCTCCGACATGTGGTTGACGCCGAAGAATTGATTGTCGCCGAAGAGCAGCCTGTCCATGATTCAGTCCCTCATCTCTTCCCGGTAAGCAATGAACGCATCCGGCTGCGTCCCCTACCGGGTGCAGGTGGCTGCGCAGCGCCTGCGTCTCTCATCAGGACTGTCGGTCCGGACTTGCTGTCGGCGACCATGCGCTCGATCAGCCGGTCCGTCTGTACCGCAGTAGCGAAAGTATTCACGCCCTCGGTTCGACCGGTGCGCACGCGGTCCACGAAGTGTTGGAGTTGAGCCGTGTACTCCTCGCCGCGTAGGTAGAAACCCACCGGTTCGGTCATCTCGGTGGTGTAGCGGACATTCCAGCCTGCGGTGTAGCCATCCGGGATCCGCGCATTCTCTCGCAAGAACACCTGGATCTCCTGCCGGTCGGCATAGATTCGCCCCGTGGTGCCCCATAATGTGATCCGGGTGGTCATCTTGCGGACGGACTCATCCGACCAGTTCACCGAGACCGAAATGGTGCATCCATCGGGGTAGTAGAGCGTCGATGCGACCTCGTCATCGATCTCAGCGGAGAAGACGCTATTGAGAACGGTTCCGCCGACGCCGACAGGTTCACCGAGATACCAGTTGATCAGGTTGAGCGGATGGGCGGCGTAATCGTACAGAGCGCCGCCACCCTCCGCGCTCTTGCTACGCCAGGTGCTGCCTTGTTCCTTCAGAACCACCGGGCCATAGGCTTCTGCGAGGCCGTGGGTCACGGAGCCGATCGCATCGACGTCAAGGAGCCGCTTCACTTGCGCGAACGCTCCCACGAACCGGTTGTGGTAGCCCACCTGCGTAACCAGGCCGCGATGCTGCGCCATCTCGGCCAGTTCCTCGCCCTCGCCCGCGCTGAGGCAGAAAGGCTTCTCGCAAAAGACCGCAACATCGGCTTCCAGCAATCGTCGCACCATGGGCGCGTGGAGTCGGGAGGGCGTGGCCACGACTACTGCGTCCGGAGTGACCGCGGCAAGCATCTTGTCGAGGGTGGAGTAGGTCGGTACCGCAGCGTACTTCTTCAGGACACCGAGCAAGTACCCGGACGCGTCGACCGCGCCCACCACCTCCACACCGTCCAAAGCACGCACGACGGCCAGATGTGACAGCCCCATTTTTCCTAGTCCGACAACGCCGACTTTCAGCACATCAGGCCCCTTCCCGGTGGATCTTGGTTCGTGAGGCGACGTACTGGTCGAGTAGGTCGCGATACTGCTCCCCTACCGCGTGCCAGGTGAACTCGCTGCGATATCGGGCTCTGCTTGCCTGGCTCATCGCATGGAGTACATCCGGGGAGTCGAGCAGGCGGTCCAGAACACGAGCGACGTCCGCGGCCGTGGAGAAGTACGCTTGCCGGTCGCCAGTCACCCACCGGTTGTACTTGTTGTCCTGGGCGAGCACGGGGTTTCCTGCGCCCATGGCTTCGACCAGCGAAGGGTTTGTGCCCCCCACGGTGTGGCCGTGCAGGTACATCGCACTGTGAAATCGGAGCGGCTGCACGATCGCGGGATCGAATATCGAGCCGGCGAAGACCACATCTTGCGATGCTGCTTCAAGAACTGCCGCATGGTAAGGATCTTTTTCCGGCTCATAGGCGCCGAGGATCAGCAACTTGTGGTCACGTGGTTGGGTGGAAAATCCCTGGACGAGTTGCAGGATCGAATTCTCCGGGATAGGGCGGCAGATCAGGCTCAGATAGCGGTTGGGCTCGAGCCCTAGATCCCGGACCGGACGGTCGTCGGCATCGACTACCTCGTCGGCGCCGTAGGCGATCATCCGCACCTTCCGCTTCGGCGCCCGGGTCCAGAGGTACTTCTCGATCTCGGGGTGGTCCGCGATCAGGTGGTGACCCGCGGCGGCCGAGAACCTTTCATTGATGTACAAGATCGTCTGGCGAATGAGGCCCCACCGGGAGCGGGACCATTCGATTCCATCCATGTTGATGACCAGCGGGATGCCTCGGAGCCGGTGCCATACGTTGAAAATGCCGGTGTTGTAGCCGAATACCAGGCACAGGTCGGAATATGCGCTGGAGTGTCGGACGCTGATCAGATCGAAGAGCGACGTTCCCCGCCAGCCCGGCAGGTCGACCGGGATATTGACCCGTTCGAGGCCTCTCCATTCGTCGTACGTGATTCCTCCTCGGCCCTCTACCTGGCAGTAGACGATCACGCGCCATCCTTGTTCGGCGAGGTGTAGACCGACTTTCTCCGCAGCGGTTTCGAAACCTCCGTAACTCGCAGGCACGCCATGTGTGCCGAGGATCCGTACGGTGGGAGCGTCTCCGACGGCACCGTCAACGCTGTGTGTCTGCTCTTTCGCCAAGGCTTGAACTCCTTCGTTCCCCGTCGCCGGGTCAGGCCGGAGGTCGTACCAGCGGTTCTCATCCATGAGTTCCGCTGCACGTTCGCCGAGATCCGCCCCATCGGCGTCCGAGCCGTTCCTTGAGTTCATATTAGACCGTTGCTTCGCGCTATTACTAGGAACGGTCGGCGACTTCTTGGACGTAAGAACGAAAGTCGGTCGACTACTGTCATTCCTATTCCACCTCGGGGAACCCGCTGCTAATGTCGGTTCGAAAAGGGGCCGCACACGTGGACGTCTGTTGCCCCGTCGGCCGCTGCGCGGCAGTGGCGAGTGCACCGAAGGGCCGAATCACGATGAGCACTATGGGGTCGGAAACAGGCCGCCGGACGAGACTGCGCAGGAACTCTGCACGCAAGCAAAGATCGCGAGGACGAACCCCGCCGACCACCGGGCCCGCTTCGCGTTACCGCGTGCAGCGGGAGGATGCCCTGGATTTTCTTGCGCCGGAATACACGGACCTGTTCGACCACTCCGAGGCCACCGCCTTTCAGCACGGCGCGTGGCTACACCGCCTCTACTCCTCGCTCGCACCCCGACGCGGAAGTCTGCCATGTGTCGTCACCGTCCGCGACACCGTCGGGGACCGGTTGATTGCCGTGTTACCGCTGATCCGACGGCGACTCGGGCCGTTGCGTCTGGTCGAGTACGCAGACCTCGGTGTCTGTGATTACGCGGCAGCGGTGGTCCGGACGGAGCACCAGGAGGGGGTACGTGCCGATGCCACACTGGCTCCTCGGATCCGAAGAGTCCTCCCCGCGTACGATCTTCTGCTCGTGCAGCGGGTTCCGGACAGCCCCGAGAATGTGACATCGCTGATCGCCGGGGGCAGGTCGAACCGGCATCCCTACGGAGCACACCTGATCGAGTTGGCCGGCACGGTGGATGGGTGGCGCATCGCGCTGGACCCCTCCTTCCGGCGGCATCTGGATCGCAAGTACAAACGCCTACGTCCGAAGGGAGGCAGCCGGCTACGCGTCGTGACGGATCCCACCGAAGTGCCTGCGGTGATGGCCGCACTCCGGGAGTTCCGCCGAGTGCGGTTCGCGGAGCGCGGTGGAACCGACCTCACCCAGGACCCGGGCTACTTTGATTTCTATCAGGACGTTGCACGGGACGGGGTGCTCGGCCGCGGGCCGGCCCGCCTTACCGTGCTGGACGTAGGTAATGAACCAGCAGCCGTCGCGCTGAACTTGGCCGAGCCACGCGGTGAGGTCTACGTGCTCGTGGGGTACGACCTACACAGGTTGCGCAACTACTCACTCGGCTTGCTCATCGTGGACCAACTTGCCCGAGCCGTGATCGAACGCGGCGAAGAGTATCTCGACCTGACTGTGGGCGATGAGCCGTACAAGTCGGACTTCGGGGCCAGGCGGCGGCAACTCTTCGAAGTATATGCCGCTCGGACTCCCGCAGGCCTGGCGCTATATTCGGGACGGTTGGCGTATCTGGCGTCTCGGCGCACAGCCAAACGGACCGTGGTGGCATGGAAGTCCAACTGGCCGAAAATTCGCGCCCGCTTCGCACCCGGAACAGTAGCTAAGAAGTGACGCCAAGACTTTTGCCCCGACACCAGGTGTAGGCGACACCAGGTGTAGGCACTGGCAGGAGGCCGAGCTCCTCAACCGCGGTCGCCCATCAGGGAGCAAGTCCTGGTGAAAGCCGCAATCTGCTCCGCGATGGCTCGGGCATCGCGTTGTGCCGCTCGCAAGCCGGCCAAGTGTTCTCGAGGACCCTTCAGGTGCACATCGGGTATGTCGAGCGGCTCCTCGCGCGGTCGCCATGGCCACCGGAATCGCGGCGATGCCGGGGAGGCAAGTCCTCGACGAGCATTGAGCAGCGCGGCATACCGACGTACCGGCCCGTCCGCAGGTTCCGGCTCGGGAAGCCACGACGGTTGCTCGTCCAGCCGGCCCAACACCACAGCCTCGCGGACCGTGAACGTCCGTGGTCGCAGCCCGGGGCCGATCTGAGCCAAGACCGCTCGTTCTCTGACAGTGGCGGTCAGAATGAGGTCGCAGGCTCTGAGGCTTGCCGCGTCGGCGGGCATCGCCACGTGCTCGGGATCGAGATGACCGAGCAGGGAAGCCGCCGTCTCGCACATTCCCGAGCCGCGCACCACCTGCGTACCCCGACTGCGCGCCTCGTAGGATGGAGCCAGCCACTGCGGCAGCGACCTTGCGAATGTCGCAGCGAGAAGCGGGGATCGGCAGATGTTCATCGCACAGACGAACATGACGCGGTTCGACACGCTTCACCTCCCGTGTCCCCCGTGTCGGCATTCTACGGTCGCGGTCCCTGACCCTGGTAGTCGCAGAAGGAGGATTTTCGGATGAATCTCACGCTTGCGTTCGTCGACCATCCTCCTTCGGCAATGCATATGTCACGGCGCCCGACTCCGCGCCGCTCAAGGCAATCTTGTTCAGGACGATCCCGAGCACCCTGGCATCAACGGTCTCCAGCATTTCCAGGGCCTGGGAGACATGCCCGCGCGGAGTGCCCTTGCGGCCGCTGTTGACGACAACGATCGTCCCCGCGGTTCTCTTCGACAGGACTGCGGCGTCGGTGACAGGTAGCAGAGGCGGTGTATCCACCACGACGACGTCGTAGTTGGACTCCAGCGTCTCCAGCAGGGACTCCATCTGTTCGCTGGCTGCAAGTTCAGCAGGATTCGGCGGGATGGTTCCGGCCAGGATGAGATCCAGTTGCTGGCGATATTCCAGTGTGACGTCCTGCCAGGTGAAGTTTCCGATGAGGATATCGGTCAGTCCGACTGCACCTTCCATTCCCAGATATGTGCCGATACTAGGCCGGCGCATATCTGCTTCAACGAGGCATACCTTCGCCCCGCCTTCAGCGATGATGGTGGCGAGGTGAATCGCGGTGAGGGTCTTCCCCTCGCCGGGGAGTGCTGAGGTCACCACGTATGAGCGGTGGGTGGGACCGATGTCGATGAACTGCAGGTTCGTCCGCAAGCGCCGCAACGCTTCAGCCCGGAGCGATGTCGGCACTAGCGCAACGCCCGATCGAGAAGGGTCGCGCCCTACGTCGTCGGGGATGGCACCGATCAATGGGGCAGAGGTGAGCAATTTAATGTCATCCTCGCCCTTCACCCGGCGATCCAGCGAGTCACGCACGATCGCTCCGGCGAAACCGATCGCCAAGCCGAGTAACAGCCCGAACGGAAGGTTCAGGTGAGGTTGCGGCACGATCGGTGTACTAGGTGGGCGCGCGGGGTCGATGACGGAAATGCGGGCGACGGCGGTCTCATCTGCTCCCGTAGGCTCCAAGACAAGTGCCTGGTTGATGAATTCCTCCGCGATCGCATTTGCGACTTCAGCCGCCTCTCCCGGATGTTGGTCTTGCACGGTGATCTGCACGACGACCGTCTCAGGAACGGCGGTCGCCTCGACGCGTTCCGATAATTCGCCGATGGTTTCCGGTAGACCTAGATCCTCGATCACCGGTCCCAGCACGACCGCCTTGTCGACTATCTCGACATAAGATTTCACCCGGTCCAGGAGGAAGTCGGAGCCCTCCACCAGTTCGGAACTGGAACCGCCCGCTTCTGGAGCAACGAAGAGTTCGACTCTGGCCTCATATCGGGGCGTGGTGAGGACGGTGATCGCTATTGCAGCCGAGAGCCCGAGTAGCGCGCATATTGCGACGACGCGCCAACGTTGGCGTACGACACGCCAGTAGTCTCTGAACTCCACACCGTCTCCTGACCACATTCGGGCTCCGCGGTGTGCGAACCCCCGGACTCGTCGTTCCTCCTGTCACGCCACTTTACCGCGAGGGCCCAATCCTTTCCGGGAGGATGCTTCCACGATCTACCCCTTTGGCCACTGCGGAAAGGCGGGATTACCGGCCCACGAAGAGCCAGCTTACCTCACGGCTCGGTACCGCCCCGGCCACGTCGACGCATCCTTTCCTTCGGTATGCCCGGCAGCGTTCGTATGCGATACCAACGCGATCAACATGAGCACCAAGAAGGACGGCGTGCTATCAAACAGACCACTTTCGAGCAAACTGCGAATCAGCAGGAACCCCAAAGCCGCCAGAAGGAACATGCGAATGGGCCTCGGTGTGCGTAGACACGCCGTCGTCGCGGTGGCGAGAAGAACGAGCAGCACACCGATGCCCAGTAATCCGACCTGAACCAGCGCCGATACCCACGTGCTGTCCAAGAGTTGCACGTCCCACCATTGCGCGCGCACCGGTATCAATTTCTGCGCCAACCCAACACCGGTCCACCGTGCCCAGAAGGTATCGGGGAATGTCCAAGCCGCCGACCACGCGATCGTCCGGGATGAAAGCGTGGTCCATTGCTCTCCGCCTCCGCGTAGGAAGAACCCGTCCAGGACCTCACTGGCGAACAGGGAATAGTATCCGAGCGGGATCGACGCAACCACCGCCGTCGCCACCAGCCTGCTGGGCCGACGCGCGTGCATGATCATCAGGATGAGCGCGATCAATAGGGCAGCAAGGCTGGTTCGCGAGCCGGTGAGCCAGATCGCACCCACGGCGAAGAGGAACACCAGGCCGTGATGTCCCTTCACCCCGTCGTTCAGCGCAAGCCACGCAATGCCCATCGCTCCCATTGCAAAGAGCATCGCCAACTCATTGGCGTGCAGCGGCGGCACTCCCCCGAAGAGTCGGTCGGACAACCCATTCAGTGCCACGCCGGTGACCGCACTGATAGTCGCGACCAGGAGCATCGAACGGACCAAGTCCCGGAAGAGCACCTCGCCGGGGAACGTTCGAGCCAGGAGATACAACGTCAGTGCCACGATCAGGAGCCGTACCGCCAGCACGCCGGAAGCCAGAAGTTGGTCCGCGGCGTAAGCGCCCATGATCGAGACGGCCGCGTACGCCACGAGAAGCGCGACCGGTAGTCCTCGCACAGGGCGCAGGTCTTCACCGGTCTGGGTAGCGCGCCAGGCCAGGGTCAGGGCGATAAGGCTGACGACTGCTTTACCTGCTACTACCGGATCGATGCCGCCGTCATAGTAGATACCACGCCGCCAGCTGACAGTGGCCAGCAGCAATAGAAACAGCGTGAGGAAGGAGGTCTTGCGGTTCGGTACGCATGTGGGCGCCGGGGGCGCGCTCCGGACGGCGGGCTTCATGCGTCCGTGCTCCCTGCAAGTGCTGTGCCGCGCGCCAACTCCTCCTCACGCGTGCGACGAAGCGGCAGCACCCGAGCGCGGACCACCACGGCAGTCGCCGTCGACCCGCCGGCGAGGAGGAAGGGAACCCATAGAATCGACGCGCCCAGCGTTAGTAAGAGCGTGACCGCGACGAGCACGATGCAGAACTCTGTCAGCGTGATGAGCAGAGTGATCCGCTGCATCCCGCGCACAGCGGCCAGCGACATGTACGGCATCGCCCCGGCGAATGCGAGCGTTCGCAGGGACCACCCGACCAGCCCCAGAGTCGGGAGCGCGAACTCATCGGCGGTCAGGAGCGGACCGAGCCATGGCAGGGCGGCTGCGCAGGCGCCGCAGAGTAGCGCCGCACCGGCCCCGAGCAAGAGCGCGTGTCGATCTGCCACTTTGATCAGACCCGCCAACCGCTCCTGTTTCGCCGCGGCGTACTGCGCGAAGAGCACCGAGACCAGGCCGCCAATCACTATCAGCGTGGGTGCCATGTAAACGCGCGCAGCCTCCAGTTCACCCACGGCTGCCGCCGATACCAATGCCAGACCAAGCAAACGTGTCGCTGCTTGCAATCCCGGGCGAAGGGATAACTGTGCCGCGCGGTTCGCGCCATAATTCCCGACGAGTCTCAGATCCGCCGACCGCCACGGAGCCAGATGACGCTCGCTGCGGGGTAGCAACGCGATAGCGACCACTCCGGCTACGGCTTGCCCGAACGCGAGGGCGAGCAGGAGATCGACGACCCTGAAGGCGCCGCTGCTGGCGACGACGAAGATCGTGACGACCGCCGTGAACAACCCGGACAGGTCCACCAGCACGAGCGTCCAGAAGCGCAGGTTGGCCATGAGTAACCGTCGAAGTGCGTCCTCCAACAGGAAAAAGGTCGTCGCGGCGCCGAACACCACAGCGGTGGATCGATCGGTCAAGCCGGTGACCCACGCACCCACGGCCACGAGCAGACCCAGGCCGCTGGACAGTCCCAGCCACCACGATTGCAGACCCGCCCGGACCCTGGGTGCATACCGGTCCAGGACGGTCAACGAATCTCCGACGAAGCCGGTGGATACTCCAGTGACTACGATGATGATTCCGTAGAGGGCCGCGAAGACCCCCAGACCTTCCAAGCCCAATAATCGGACGGCGAGGATCTGCAGGAGGAAACTAGCGCCTGCCTGCGAGCACTGCGCCGCGACCCCGCCGAGGGCTTCCCACGTGCGGCCCATTCGGGCCTGCTTCAACCTCAGGCGTCGTGCGCCGTTCGTGACGGTCCCCGAGCGTGCCATCATTCCACGACGGTCGTCTTCCGGATATCTGCGAACGCCGCTTCCACCGGTGCGTTGTCCGCAGTTCCGCTCAGATAAGCGATCAGGCCAAGACCTCCGGGACGCTGCAGCCCGGGAGTTGAATCGGTTGCCGTGACCTGCCAGTCCTCTGGTTCCTCATCTGCTGAGCGCCACAGGTTGGCGCGGAGCGTGGTCCCCCCCTCGCCTGCGGTGTAGAACCGAATGCTGAAGACGTCACCGTCCTGGTACACGGTGTCAGGAAGGACGGTGTGGCTGAGTGTGGTCTCGGTGCCATCAACCGCTCGCGTCAACAGCACGATGGTCTGGTGCGGTTGGAACCGGATCTTCATCCGGTAGCCGTCATTGCCCACGCGTCGGGAATCGATCGAGATATACACGTCCCCGCCGGAGGGCGGCTTGCTCAACGAGAACTGCAGCGTGGTCTCGGAATCTGTCGCGCCGACGTCACCGAGAAGCGCTCTGGGACCGTGCCCCGCCGCCGCCATTCGGAGAATTCCCAGACCGTTCTCCACTCGATAATTGGCCGCTGAGCCGGTCAGACTCCAGGTTCCGCCGACATCCGCCTGCCCCCAGCCGCTCGTCGATGTCCGACCGAAGGTGTCTAAGGCGAGCACCTGCGGATCCCCTGGCTCGTCCTCCACGGCGACGTCTCGGGTCAGCGCATGGCTGGCGCCCTCATCGTCGGTCACCGTCAGAGTGACCTCATAGGTACCGGCCGCCGCATAGGTGTGCTCCACCTCCACACCCTCATCACTACTGCCATCACCGAAATCCCACGAAAAGGACTCCACCGTCCCGTCCGAATCCGACGACCCCGAACCATCGAAAGACACCGATAGGTCGTCGATCAGCGTAGAGAACGCCGCTACGGGGGCTTGGTTCACGGGCGGCTGGCCGATACCACCGACGTGCAGGTTGTCGAAGGAACTTACGACCGGTGCGTTGGTGGTGGACCCCGAGAGGTAGGTGCGTAGACCGATTCCGCCGGCGCTCTGCAGGGCCGGCGTCGAGTCCGTGGCGCTGACCTGCCAGTTCTCCGGCTCCGGCTCGCCAACGCGCCAAACCTTCGCGGTCAACGTCGTCGGGCTTGCGCCGTCGGCGATCAACCGTAATCGCAGCACATCCCCGGGCTCGTAGATGAGCGGGATGGTGGTGTCATCGAGGAACTCACTCGCCCCATCGACCGTGGCCTGTAATAGAAGGAGTGTGCCCGTCGGCATGGACCGAGCCACCAATCGGTAATCGTCGCCGCCGTTGCTGCGGACGATCAACGAGTTATAGATGCCTCCGCCGGTGGCCTCCTTGTCCATCGCCACGTCGATGGTGACATCGACGTCCTGCGCGGAGACGGCGTTCATCCATATCGCCGGACCGGATCCTGCGTTCGGGACTCGGAGTTGGCCGGTGCCGGATGCGACCGAGAACAGGCTCGCGGTATTGCTTGTCGACCACGGGCCGCCGATGTCCGCTGCGCCCCAGCCGTTGTTGACCGTCCGGTTGAAGGTGTCCGTGGCATAGGTCACCGGTGCCGCCGGGCCGGTGATCTGCACTTCCTCGGTCGCCGAGTGCTCACCGCCTCGGTCATCGACCACGGTCAACGTAATCTCGTAGGTGCCGGCAGCAGCGTAGGTGTGCGAGGTGAGCGGGCCTGTACCGGCGTTGCCGTCGCCGAACGTCCAGACATAGTCGGTGATCGACCCATCAGCGTCGCTTGATCCGGTGCCGTCCAGGCTGACCCTCATTCCTGACACGGCAGCGGTGAACGATGCGGTGGGCGGTTCGTTTTCCGCGGGGGGCTCCGTCACGACCACCGTTCGAGTGGCGCTGGCGTCTGCGCCGCCGTCGTCGATCACCGTGAGGGTGACTTCGTAGGAACCGGTGGCATCGTAGGTGTGTACAACCACCTGACCCGTGGCCGTTTCGCCGTCGCCGAGTTCCCATTCGTAGGACTCGATCGTCCCGTCCGGGTCACTGGAGTCGCGGGCGTCCAAGGTGACGGTTGAGCCCGACACTGTAACTCCGAACTCGGCCACCGGCTGCTGGTTGACCGGCGGCGCCGTGACGGTCACCGACTCGGAGTACGTGTCCTGCGCCCCGTCATCGTCGGTCACCGTGAGGGTGATCTCATAAGTTCCGGGGGCGGCGTAGGTGTGTTGCGCGGTGGGGCCGGTGGCGGAGGCGCCATCTCCGAAGGCCCAAGACCACGATTCGATGGTCCCGTCGGAGTCGGTGGAGTCACTGCCGTCCACACTGACCGTCAGATCGTTCGGAACGGCGGTGAAAGCGGCCGTCGGCGGCACCTTCTGCGGTGGTGCCACCACGGTCACTTGTTGTGACGCGCTGTCCGAGGCGCCGTCGTTGTCCGTGACGGTCAGGGTGAGGGTGTAGTCCCCCGCCTCGGCGTATGTGTGCGTGGCGGTGAGCCCTTCGGCGCTGGTACCGTCCCCGAAGTCCCAGTGATAGGCGACGATCTCGCCGTCTTCATCGGTTGCCGCGGAGGCATCGACACCGATCATCAGATCGGTGACGATGACCTCGAAGTCCGCTATCGGGGGCACGTTCGCGGGCGGTTCGCTGACGGACACGGGCTGCGTGAGGTTCGCGGTTGCACCGTCGTCGTCGGTCACGGTCAGCGTCACGTCGTAGGTGCCCGCGCTCGCGTACTCGTGGACGGGGTTGACCCCGGAGCCAAACTCCTCGTCCCCGAAGTCCCACTCATAGGACGTGATCGTGCCGTCGGGATCAGTGGAGGCCGACGCGTCGAACGAGGCTTGCAGATGATTGACGGTCGCCTCGAATGCGGGTTCGGGCGCTTGGTTCGCTACGACCGTGATCTGGCGGGTCACCGAGCCCGTGGCGCCGGCGTCATCGGTGACCTGCAGCCCTACTTCGTACTCGCCCGCCACGGCGTAGGTGTGGCTGGGCTTGATGCCGGTTCCGGAAGCGCCGTCACCGAAGTCCCAGGTGTACTCGGTAATGGTGCCGTCCGGATCCTCGGATTCGGAGGCATCGAACGTGACATGTAGGTGATCGGTGGAGAAGTCGAAGGCGGCAACGGGCTCGACGTTGGGTGTGTTACCGCTGCCGAGCGTGTAGTGGTGCAGGATGTCCTGGGCATCCAGCGCGTGGGGGTAGACCGCCACTTCGTCGATGGTGCCGTTGAGGTAGTTACTCGACGCCCCGCCCCACACTCGGTCGCCGCCCACCCGCCAGTAGCCGGTGAACGCCTCCGCCACTGTGTTCGGATCGCTGCCCACCTCAACGCCGTCGACGTACAGGCGCATCCCGTCTCCGGATAACGTGGAGACGACGTGGTGCCACTGTCCGTCGTTGTAGGACTGCGGGGAAATGACGGTCGTTTCCGCCCCCGGGTAGACACCGAAGGCGATCTGTCCCGTGTCGAGCATGTACGTGTGCCTGTCGTACTGACTCGAGAGCGTGGTTCGCTGGTTACCGAACCCGATGATCTTGCCGCCGCTAGTACTCGTGGTCCGGACCCATGCCTCGGTCGTAAAGACCTGCGGGTTGTCGAAACTGTTGACCGAGGCCACGTAGCCGTTGGTGCCGTTGAAGGTGACTGCGGTGTTCGCGGTCCCAAGCACCGCGCCCGGTTGGCCCTTGCTGTGTCCGCCTTGATAGGTGCCGGCGTTGCCCATCCAGCCCGAGTCGGCGGCAGTGGAGCCGGAGGTCTCCCCTAGGCGCCAGTAGAGGTCCGGTTCCTGTTCGAACACGGCCTCGCCGTAGGCATCGTTCGGTGGTGACGGGAGCGTCGAGGTGCGGCCGGAGGCGGTGTAGTGATCATTCACCTGTCCAGGCGTCAGCGCGTAGTCGTAGACGGACATCTGGGCGATCCATCCGTTGAAGTTCGCACTCCCGGCACCCGACCAGCCACTCTGGCTGTCTCCTCCGAGGCGCCAGTGTCCGATGTATTCCTCGGGGTTGGTGATGTCGCTCCGCTGTGCCACCAGCGCGCCGTTGACGTAGAGGCGTGCGGTGGAACCGGAAAGCGTAGCGACAGCCTGGGTCCATTGACTATCGTTGTGCCGGCTCTGGCTGCTGAGAATCTTGGTGCCATCGGAGCGGATCCCGAAGTGGACCCGCCCGTTGTTCGCGATATAGATCTGCCGGTCGCGGTGCGCTGAGTTTCCGACTTGGAGGTCACCGAAGCCGAGGAGTCGGCCACTGGAACTGCTGGTTCGGAACCACACCTCCGTGGAGAACTCCGTCGGTGCGGTATCAGTGCCGAAAGCGTAGATGCGGGCGTTGTTGGTGCCGTTCACCCGCACAGCCGACTCACCGGGCACCGGGCTGTTCTCCTGGCTGAACATCACCGAACTGCCGGGCACGCCGTGGTAACCCCCGGCATGGTCGGTGATCGCGCTCGAACCGAGGGAATCGTTCAGGGGCCAGTAGATCTTCGGTTCATCGGCGAGGATCTGCTGCCCGTACGCAGACCGGGGGACGTCGGAGGGCACGGTAATTTGGCGGGTGGCCCCCCATACCCGGTTGCCCGTGGAGTCATCGATGGTGATCTGGTAACTGTAGGTTTGTCCGGGTGTCAGGCCGGTGTCGACGTGGGCGAGACCGGGGGTGTCCCACCAGTTGGAGGCCGCGTCGAAACTGGCTACGACCCCGCCCGGGGTTCTGCGGACCTCGTAACGTAAGTCCCGGTCGTCCATATCCCACCCGGCGGTCCAACTCACCTTGACCGTCCCTGGGGCTACCGGCAACAGGTCCGGGATCAACTGGTTGCCGTGCACGGAGGGGCCCCTGTTCCCTGGGGCGATCGGCTCGACGGCGAAGCGCACCAAACCCTGTTGGCCGGCACCGTTCACGCGGGGGAACTCTCCGCCGAGCACCACGTAGGTGTCGTTTCCTTCCACGGACCACGACGCCTGATACATACCGGTGTAGGAACCGATGGATGTGGTCGGCAGCCAGTGCAGGATGGACGGGCTCGGTTGGCCGTCCCAGTTGACGTAACCGTGGACCTCGCGGATGTTGGTGCCCGTGGCCTCGTGGGTCCACGCCATGTTGTGCTGGTAGCGCCACGGGTTGTACTGGGGGAACCCGAGTGAGGTGTTGCCGCAGTAATGGGCATGCCCGGAGGCATACAGGGCGTGGGTGCCGGGGTAGACGTCGTAGGTGTCACCGTGGCAATCGGCCACCCACACCAAATCCCCAGTTTCTACGTCGAGTTGCCATGGCCCCTCCTGGTTACCGCCGGGGCCGAAGTGCCATCCGGAACCGTACACGGTGCCGCCTGCGATCTCGACGCTGTCGATAGCCGAGTCCGGCCCGGCATTACTGATCAGCACCGGCCAGGGCACCACTGTGCCGTCGACGGCGTCGATCTTCGCCAGGCCTCGGGCCGGGGCTTCGTTGATGGTCTCGAAATGTCCTCCGGCGATGACATAGCGCCCGTCCTCGGTCACGTCGAGGGCGTGCACGGGCCGGTTCGCCGTCGGTGCCCAGCCGAGTAACGCGCCGTTGCTGGGGTTGAACGCGGCCAGGTTCTGGCGAGGCTGTCCTCCGACACTAACGAAGGAACCCCCCACATAAACCGCGTGCTCGGTCACGGCGATGCCACGCACCGTGGAGGTGACGTTCGGGCGAAAGTCCTGGGCCAGCGCACCGGTCGCGGTGTCGAACGCCGCTATCCTGCTTCGCGGTTGGCCATCGACCTGGGTAAAACTCCCGCCGATGTAGATGCGGCTGCCATCGGGGGAAGCGGTCACCACCCGTACCTGGCCGTTGACCGTCGGGTTCCAGGAGGACATCACCCCGGTGCTCAACCGGTAGGACATCACGTTCGAACGGGGTGACTGGTTCGTGCCGGGACTGGCGCCGGCCGGTCGTGCGTGGCTGAAGTTTCCGCCGACGTAGACGACGTCACCCACGACTTCCTGGTCCCAGGCCACGCCATTGATCTGCGCCGTAGGTAATGCGTCCGCCGTCACGACCTCAGCGGGGCGCGGCAGGAGCGGACTGACGGCGGCCTCAGCCGGGGCGGGGGCGCTGAGCGCGACGATGCCGGTACCAAGACCGAGCGTGAGCGCGAGGCCCGTGGCGAGCCTGCGGGGAAACCGGCGGGAAACTTCCGAGCGGGACATCGCATCTCCTCAGGAGGGCTCGCCGGTGAAGACGGCAACCGGAACGTCGGGTGCCGGATTGACCGTGATGGTGATGGGCGTTGCGGCGTCCTGTGGTAGTTGGAACACGTATGTGGCATCCGCCTCGCTGCTGCTCGCCAGTGGTCCGAAGAAGGGCTGTGCCGGTGGGCCGCTCATCGGAATGAGGGGGAGGCCGCTGGCGTCTTCGCCGTGGACCGTAACCCAACCAAGATCGAGTTCGTCGCTAGAGAGATTCGCCAGGCGCACGGTCACCACAACTCCCGGGCCGCTGATCTCGCCCGCGACCCGTGCTTCCACGTCCGAGCGTCGTAGGTCCAGGATGCCAACCGAAGCCAGGTCACCCACTTCGATCTGCGTATCGAGTCCCACCGGGGTCAGATACTCCTGATCCTCGACAGCGACCTCGGTAAAGATGTCACCGCCCCCCGGAGCAGGTGCCGCCGTGCTCGGGCCCCCTGGCGTGGGCTTCGGCCCGGGCGTGCCGCGTTGTGGGTCCGGTGTCGAGCCGCCCGGGCCCGAGGGCTCGTTGTCTTCCGCCTCATCGGCGGCCGGCGTTGTTTCTTCGGTCGCCCCGAGCTCAGGGCTTTCCCCGGACCCGCAGCCGATGAGGAGCGCGCAGGCGACCAGAACGACGACTACGAAACGCGAACCGGGTACCGAAGTCCGGTAGCCACTGCGGCCGGATTTGATCTCAGCGGCGCTCCAGAACATCCCGGGAGCATCGAGCAACGTCGAGGTACCCGCGGTGGGGTCTTCGAACCGTTGCTGGCGCGCCATGGCCTTCTCCCCCCGCCTCGTCACAGTTGGGCCGCGCTTGCGTTCGCTCCGTGGATGAAGGCCCGTAGCGACGTGGACGACGTTCGTGCCGTGTACGGGAAATACTCCACCCGTGCCCCGACTTCGGACATTTCTTGCTCGAGGAGTAGACCTTTGACGGTCCCTCGCCAGTCATCACCCTTGAAAAGGACGTCGAAGCGGTGTTTGTGCCAAGCGAGCCGTTTGTCCTGGGAATGGTCTGCCACAGCCCGGTCCACCAAACTGACCGAGGAGACGATCTGCAACCGCTCCTCGAACGGGATCACCGGCGGGTGACCCTTCATCGCGATCAGCGACTGGTCCGTCGCCACACCCGCGATGAGGAAGTCGCAACGGGCACGGGCCGCGCGAAGGATATTGAGATGGCCGATGTGGAAGAGGTCAAAGCCCCCCGGCACATATCCCACGACGTTCATCTGTTATCCCTGTCCGTGGCCGCGTCGATTCGGAGCTCGCGCCGGCAAGCGGAGGTACGCCCCCGTCGGGGGTCCGAGGGCGCACCTCCTCTAACCGGCGCGAACGCGCGGTAGTTCGTGACGTCAGTAGGCACCTCGACCCCCAACCACAGCGCCCGCGGTGCGGGCGAGGATCTTCAGATCGGTGCGCACGGTACGGTTGTCCACGTATCGCAGGTCGAGTTGGATCGACTCGTCCCAGTCCAGGTCCGAGCGCCCAGAGACCTGCCACAGCCCGGTGAGGCCCGGCTTGGCGAAGAGTCGGTGGTAGGCGCGGTCGTCGTACTCGGCCACCTCTCGCGGGAGCGGGGGTCGAGGGCCGACCAGGGACATATCACCCCGGATCACGTTCCATATCTGCGGCAACTCGTCGATGGAGAACCGGCGCAGGATGCGACCCGGCGGCGTGACCCGCGGGTCACGCCGCATCTTGAACAGCACGCCGTTGCCGTCGCTTTGGTCGGCCAACTGGGCCAATCTCTCCTCGGCGTCGACGTACATGGTTCGCAGTTTCAGCATGGTGAACGGCACCCCGTCCTCGCCGACGCGGGTCTGCCGAAAGAAGACCTTGCCGGGACTGGTGGCCTTGACTATCACCATGGCGGGCAGGAGCGCGGGCATCGCCAGCACACCCAGGATCAGGCCGAGGCACCGATCCATGACCGCCTTAAGCACTAGGGTGAGGCGTGAGGGGCCGAGTAGGATCCGGATCATCGGGGTGCCCTGCATTGGCACCAACTCAAGCCGGTGGGAGGCGACCTCAGTCACGTCCGGCACGACGAGTAAATTCACACGAAGCGTCTCCAGACGCCAACCCAGTTGGCGTAACTCCCCGGCATTGAGCGCACCGGCAGCCACGAGGACTGTGTCGGCGTCTAATTGACGTGCCAAACCGGAGGCCTCCAACGCACCTCCGAGCACATCCTCATCGTCTGTTCCGGAAGCGGGTCCGCATCGACCCAGCATCGTGACGGCATCGCCGCGTTGCCGCAGTAGGGCACGAATCGCGTCAAAGGAGTCAGCGGCCCCGATCACGATGACCCGGCGGTTCAAAGCACCCTCACGGTTGAGGTGGCGGATCAACAGTTGATGCACCGCACGCAGCAGGACCGCTGTTGCCACGCTGACGCCGATGGCGGCGAGCAGAAGTGCAGGCGGGATGACCACGACTCCGAGATAGGAAAGGGTGACCGCCCCCGCGACGGCTAGGAGAATGCCGCTGAGCAACGCTCGTGGTTCATAACCGAAAACGTCCCATGGAGGCCGTCGATACCCGCCGCGGGCCGCAATGCCCGCGATGAGCACGGCACCGGTGGCCAGCCCGCCGACGACTGCGGTTCGCGGGGGGTGGAACAAGCCCGCCGTTGCCGCCACCACGATGGAGAGCGCGGCGAAGTCCGCCGCGGCTATGCCCAGAGGATGGGTCAGACCCTGCGTGCGCCCGCGGAGCGCCCACGTGCGCCGGCTGAGGAGATCGAAGCGATCCAACACCGCCGAGTACACGCTCATGCGGATGCACCGCCAGGTGCGCGGTACTCGTGGGGGGATTGCATGCGAAGGGACCGGAACGGCTTGGTGACAAGCATGGTGCGTCCCCGTTCCATGGTCCCCTCCTCGCTCTCCGAAGGGTCCTCGCGTTCCGGCTCCGATACCGGGGGCACCCCTTCGAGTAGGGCTGAGTCAAGCGCGATCCTGCCGGCAGGTGCCAGCACGGGAGCGGATGATTCTCATGTCCCTCTGGGTGAGACGAAGTAGTCTCGCCGCGCACGTTGGGAGGAGGCGGGGTGAGTTCCAGGGGTGAATGAATGAAGAAGCGCCTCAGGGGCAACGACCGGAGCATGGGGGTGAGCCCCGGGTGACCCGGCAGGCGGGGTGAGGCCGTGAACTGCAACAACTACGGGCCTGTACGCCTCACCCTGACGGCCCGGGCCCGATCCCTCGCCCCATCGCCAAGCCGGGCGGCCGGCATCAAGACGTCTGGGGGTCTGGGGCGCGACCCCGCGCGGATCTCTCGGCGCGAATCTTGCGGGGTGCCCGCGCGCATCAATAGGCCGGCCCGCCGTCGGGCCCTTTGCCGCCTCAGTCCAGCGGCGCGACCTGTACCCCGAGGTCGGCCAGTGCGGCCGCACCGCCGTCGGGGGCAGTGAGCACCCAGATGCCATCGGCATGGATGGCCACGGTGTGCTCCCAGTGCGCGGCCCGGGCGTCGTCGGTGGTCACCACGGTCCAGTCGTCCGCCAGCACCTGCGTGCCGTTGCCGCCTCGGGTGAGCATCGGCTCCACCGCGAGGCACATCCCCGACCGCAACTTGGGACTGCGCCCGCCGGTGACGTAGTTGGGGACATCAGGTGGCTGGTGCATCGCCGTGCCGATCCCGTGGCCGACGTAGTCCTCGATGATGCTGACCGGCGTCTGCCCGGCGGCGTTGTGCCGCTCGACGACGTCCTCGACGGCCGCACCGACGACGTTCAGCCGGTCCCCGCCGGCCAGCGCAGCGATCGCGCGCCACATCGCGTCGCGGGTGACCTCGCTGAGGGTTTCGTCCTCCGGGTCCGCTGGGTCCAGCACGATGGTGAACGCCGCGTCGCCGTGCCAGCCGTCCACCACTGCGCCGCAGTCGAAGGACACCACATCGCCGGCCGCGAGCACCCGGTCGCCGGGGATGCCGTGGACGACCTCCTCGTTCACCGAGATGCACACGTGTGCCGGGTAGCCGTGGTAGCCGAGGAAGTTCGACTTGGCTCCCGCAGTCTCCAGCACCGCCCGTGCCACCTCGTCCAGTTCACCGGTGGTCACTCCCGGGGCGACGGCCTCGCGTAGTGCCGCGTGGATGTCGGCCACCACCAACCCGGCACGGCGCATCAGCCTGATCTGGTCGGCCGACTTGTATTCGATACGCGCCAAGAAGTTGGTCCCTACCCCGCCGCGTGGCCGCTGGTCTTCTCGGCCAGGGCTGCGGTGATCCGCTCGGTGACCTCGGGCACCTCGCCCATCCCGTCCACCTGCACCAGCAGGCCGCGTTCGGCGTAGATGCGGGTGAGCGGGGCGGTCTGCTCGGCGTAGACCTCCAGTCGGCGCCGGATGACGTCCTCGGTGTCATCGCTGCGGCCTTGTTCGGCGGCTCTGCCCAGTAAGCGGCTGACGACCTCGTCGGTGCTGGCGGTCAACTCCACCACGGCGTCGAGTTCCCGCCCGGCCTCGCCGAGCATGCGGTCAAGTTCGGCCACCTGCACATCGGTGCGCGGATAACCGTCGAGGAGGAACCCGTCAGCGGCGTCTGGTTGGCTGAGCCGGTCGGCCACCATCGCGTTGGTGACCTCATCGGGCACGTACTCCCCCGCGTCCATGTACCGCTGTGCGGTCTGGCCGAGTTCGGTGCGTTCTGCCACGTTCGCCCGGAAGATGTCTCCGGTGGAGACCGCCGGAACGCCGAGATACTCAGCCAGGCGTGCGGCCTGGGTGCCCTTGCCCGCACCGGGCGGCCCGAGCAGAATGATCCGCTTGCTCATCGCAGGAACCCTTCATAGTGACGCTGTTGGAGTTGGGCATCGATCTTCTTGACCGTATCGAGCCCGACGCTGACGAGAATCAGCAGCGATGTGCCGCCGAACGGGATCTGGGTGGTCACGCCCATCAGGTTGAACGCGATCGTGGGGATCAGCGCCACCAGCGCCAGGTACAGGGCACCGACGGTGGTGATGCGGTTGACGACGTAGCGCAGGTACTCCGCGGTCGGCCGGCCGGCCCGGATCCCGGGGATGAAGCCGCCGTACCGCTTCATGTTGTCGGCCACGTCGTCGGGGTTGAAGGTGATCGAGGTGTAGAAGAACGCGAAGAAGATGATCAGGACCGTGTAGATCGCGATGTGGATGTTCGCCGACGGGTCCTGCAGGTTCGCCAGGACCCACTGCACCCAGCCCTCGGTCTGATCACTGGCGAACTGCACCGCGAGTGTGGGCAGCGCCAGCAGTGAGGACGCGAAGATCACCGGGATCACACCGGACATGTTGATCTTGATCGGTATGTAGGTGGAGGACCCGCCGTACATCCGTCGGCCCACCATCCGCTTGGCGTACTGCACAGGGATCCGGCGCTGGGACTGCTCCACGAACACGATGAGCACGATCACCACCAGGGCGATGATCAGGAACAGCACGATGTTCAGCACGCCGCCCTCGGCCGCGCCGATCTGCTGCACGGCGGCGGGGAAACTGGCCGCGATCGAGGTGAAGATCAACAGCGACATGCCGTTGCCCACGCCGCGCTCGGTGACGAGTTCACCCAGCCACATGATCAGTCCGGTGCCGGCCGTCATGGTGACGATCATCAGCACCAGCGTGGACCAGGAGTCATCGGGGATGATCGGCACCTCACACCCTGGGAACAGGTTCCCGGTGCGAGCCACGGTGATGATGGTGGTGGCCTGCAGGATCGCCAGGAAGATGGTCAGGTACCGGGTGTACTGGGTGAGTACCGCGGTGCCGGACTGTCCTTCCTTGTGCAGCGCCTCGAACCGCGGGATCACCACGCGCAGCAACTGCACGATGATGCTCGCGGTGATGTAGGGCATGATGCCCAGGGCGAAGACGCTCAACTGCAGCAGCGCCCCGCCGCTGAACAGGTTGATCAGGCCGAGCACGTCGCCGCCCTCGGTGGGCTGGCCGGCGATACACACCTGGACGTTGCCGTAGTCCACCCCAGGGGTGGGGACGAAGGAACCAAGGCGGAAGAGCGCCATGATCCACAGCGTGAAGAGCAACTTCCGCCGCAGATCGGGTGTGCGGAACGCCCGCACGAAGGGGCTGAGCAATGGTCCTCCTGCTACATCGGCCGCCTGTTTGCCGGTGGCATCCGGGCGGTCAGGTCCTCCTAGACCTTACCTGGCAACACGGGCCGGCCGTCGGGGTGGAGCGGCGCGGTACGTGCTCCTGCCACGCACGATACGGCGGCCCGGGGTGGAAGTCCCCGAGCCGCCGCCGTGATTCAGGCCTGTTCGACGGTGCCGCCCGCGGCTTCGATCTTCTCCTTGGCGGATTTCGATACCGCGTTGACCGTCACGTCGATCTTGACGTCGATCTCACCGGCGCCCAGCACCTTGACCGGGTGTCCGGCGCGTACCGCGCCCTTGGCGACCAGGTCCTCGACCGTGACCTGCCCGCCCTCTGGGTACAGGGCCGCGAGCCGGTCCACGTTCACCACCTGGTACTCGGTGCGGAACGGGTTGTTGAACCCGCGCAGTTTGGGCAGCCGCATGTGCAAGGGGGTCTGCCCACCCTCGAACCGTGCGGGTACCTGGCCGCGCGCCTTGGTGCCCTTGGTCCCGCGACCGGAACTGGTGCCACGGCCGGAGCCGTCACCGCGGCCGATACGTTGCTTGCGCGTCTTGGCGCCGGGGGCTGGCCGCAGGTGGTGCACTTTGAGCACCGGGCCCGCCGATTCGGTGTTGTTCTCTTCGTTCGCCATGGTCTACTCGACCTCCTCAACGGTGACCAGATGGGCCACCTTCGCGACCATGCCGCGGATCTCCGGTCGGTCCTGTTGCTGCACGGTGTCGCCCACGCGCTTCAGACCCAGAGCCCGCAGCGTGTCCCGCTGCTTCTGGGATCCGCCGATCGCGGACCTGTGCTGGGTGACTTTCAACTCGCTCATGACGCCACGCTCGCGGACTTGTCGGCCGGGTCTCCGGCATCCTGCTCAGCGGCCGCCTGTCCACGCCCCTCGGCCTGGGCGCGCAACAGCGGCGCCGGGGCCACCTCGTCCAGGGGCAGGCCTCGCCGGGCTGCCACGGCCTCGGGTTGCTCCAACGACTTCAACGCCGACACGGTCGCGTGCACGATGTTGATCGCGTTGGTCGACCCCAACGATTTGGTGAGCACGTCGTGGATTCCAGCACAGTCCAGCACCGCGCGAACCGGGCCGCCGGCGATCACGCCGGTTCCCGGGGACGCCGGGCGCAGTAGGACGACGCCGGCGGCGTCCTCCCCCTGCACCCGGTGCGGGATGGTGTTCTGGATCCGCGGGACGGAGAAGAAGTTCTTCTTCGCCTCGTCCACGCCCTTGGCGATCGCGGCGGGCACTTCCTTCGCCTTGCCGTAGCCCACGCCCACGGTGCCGTCGCCGTCCCCGACGACGACAAGGGCGGTGAAGCTGAACCGGCGCCCGCCCTTGACCACCTTGGAGACGCGGTTGATGCTTACGACGCGCTCGATGTAGTTGCGGTCGTCACCGCCGCCGCGGCGGTCTCCACCACGACGGTCCCGGCGGTCCCGGCCGCGTCCATCCGCGCTGCGCTGGTCCCGGCGCTCACTGGTGCGCTCCGGGGCGCTGCCACTGCTACTGCGCTGCGGTGCAGCCATCATCGATTCCTTTGCTTGTTGGTGTGGGTTCGGCCGGTCACAGGGACAGACCTCCTTCACGTGCGCCGTCCGCCAGCGCAGCCACGCGGCCGTGGTACTGGTTACCGCCGCGGTCGAACACCGCGTGTTCGATGTCCTTGGCCTTGGCGCGCTCCGCGATCAGTTCACCGACCTTGCGTGCCTTCTCGGTCTTGGCGCCCTCCAGGGCGCGCAGGTCGGCCTCCAGGGTGGACGCGGAGACCAGCGTGGTGCCGGTGGTGTCGTCCACGAGCTGGGCGAACATGTGCCGGGATGACCGGTTGACGACCAGGCGCGGGCGTTCCGCTGTCCCGTGCACCCGCTTACGCACCCGCAGGTGGCGTCGGGCGCGGGCATGACGCTTGCCTGTTCCCTTAATGGACACAGCCATGGCTTACTTACCAGCCTTTCCGACCTTGCGGCGGACCTGTTCGCCTTCGTACCGCACACCCTTGCCCTTGTACGGCTCGGGCTTGCGGAGTTTGCGGATATTCGCGGCGACCTCTCCGACCTGCTGCTTGTCGATGCCGGCCACGGAGAACTTCGTCGGTGATTCCACCGCGAACGAAATCCCTTCCGGGGCGGTGACGGTGACCGGGTGGGAGAAGCCGAGGGCGAACTCCAGGCTCTGACCCTTGGCGACCACGCGGTAACCGGTGCCGACGATCTCGAGTTTCTTCTCATAACCCTGGCTGACACCGTGCACCAGGTTGGCCAGCAACGTGCGGGTCAACCCGTGCAGCGAACGAGCCTCGCGGCTGTCGTCCGGCCGCGTGACCGTCACGGCGCCGTCGTCGTCCTTGGCCACGGTCAGCGGCTCTGGGACGGTGTGCTGCAGCGTTCCCTTGGGGCCCTTCACGGTGACGTTCGCACCGTCGATGGTCACCTCGACGCCGCTGGGCACGGGAACGGGGTACTTACCGATACGTGACATGTCCGATCCC
>DATGSR010000126.1:0-35821 GCA_035302405.1 Beutenbergiaceae bacterium | reverse complement strand
GCCCGGTGGCGAGGGGCGGCCTGGCCGAGCGCCAAACTGCACACCCACATCATGCAGGCCCTGCCGGGTGGCACCTTCCCGGGGGTGGATGACTCGGAGGTGTACTCCTTCCTGGAGTCGCGTGCGCCCGCACGGGACTGAGCAAATGCGCACCGCGACGTAACCGGCAGGTTCCAACGTGCTGACGTGGCAACAGCGGCGGGCACCAAATCACGACGATGGCGGTCAGGCCCACCATCGCAGCGGCATGGGGCCAAGTGGCTCGCTGGTCAACCCGCGCGGCGGAGCGCCGACGCGGCGGAGCGGTCACCGACTCGGCGTGGGGGGCGTCGTCACCCCGGTTGTCGCGGGGTGAGCGTCGTCAATCGGCACCGCCAGCGCCCGTTACGGTGCACGAAGAACTCCGTGGCCCACTCATCGGCGCTGAACGGCTCACCGCGCCAGGTGCCGTGATTGATGCCGTGGGCCACCACGACGGCGACCCCGCCCTCACGGCGGACCGAGTGCACCTCATGTGACATCTGACTGTGGATCAGTTCCCCGCTGCGCACCACCTGCAGGAATCGGTCCAGCGAGATCACGCCGGGGGAATCGACCAGTTCCCAATCCGGTTCACAGAACTCGGCGATCATCGCGGCATCGTTGGCCACGATCGCCTGGGACCACTGATCGAGCAATTGTTGGAAGTCAGCTTGGCGGTCCGTGAGGGGTTCCCGTGGTGTCATGACGCATTCCTTTCTTCCAGTGGTCGCATGAACGACCACAGGTGGTTCTCCAAGTCGAGCGCCCCGTACTCGCGGTATCCGTATGGCTGGTCCACCGGCTCGTAGCGGATGCGGGCTCCGGCCCGTGCGGCGTTACGATGATGCTCATCGACGTCGTCGACCAGCACCGCGATGGTGGCCGTGGATGCTCCCAGCCGTTGGGGCGAGGAGAGCGCGAAGGTTGCGGACTCTGCGTGGAGCCACACTTCGCCGTCGCCGGCGTGCACGACGGCGTGGTGCATTACGCCTTGGTGGTCGCGGCTGGTCTCCCCGGGGCCCAGGCCGAAGACTTCGATGAGGTAGCGGTAGGCGGCCTCCACGTCGGCGTAGACGAGGATGGAGATCCGCCGGGTGGTCTGTGGTTGGAGTTTCACGATGTCCGCCAGCACGTTGAGGAGATCGGGGGAAGGGTCGCCCTGTGGATCGATTCGTTCGATCAGGGCGAGCAGTTGGGCGCGCAGGTGTTGCTGCTGGGTAGCGCGCGCGGTGACCTGGTCCAGGTGTTGGGCAAGGGCGTCGTGCAACTCGGCCGGTTCTGCCTCGAGCGCCGTTCGGACCTGCTTGAGCGACAAGCCGAGCATGCGCCACATCGAGACCCGGTAGAGCCGGTCCACCTCCTCCGGGCCGTAGAGCCGGTGCCCGGCGGGTGAACGTGTTGCCGGGACCACCAGTCCGATCGCCTCGTAGTGGTGCAAAGTGCGCACCGTCAGGCCGGTAGCGGCTGCGATTTCGCCGATGCGCCATCTGCGCCGTTGCTCATGCTGCGCCATGGCCGGAAGCGTAAGACCTCCCGTTACGTCAGGTGCAAGACTTCAGCCACGCGATCGTGTAAAAGCAGCCCGCCCGGGTTCGGGGCCAGTGGGTCGGACGGGGGCCAATGGGTGCGGAGCCCGGCCGCACCCGGATCGGAGCGCAGGTGGGCGAGGCGTTATTCTGGGACTGATGCCCTCGTAGCTCAATGGATAGAGCAACGGCCTTCTAATCCGTAGGTTGCAGGTTCGAGTCCTGCCGGGGGCGCTCCGCAGATCTACCAACGGGCAGGTTCCGTCCACGAACCGACCGAGTCCGACGATGAGGGAAACCACCGCGCCGGCTCGCGATGGGGCGCACGATCCACCGGCTCCAGTCGTTCTGGGGCGAGTTCGGACGCCGGTAGAATTGTTATGGCCCAAAGCGGGGCAGTTGCGACGAGGAGAGGACATCGAGGATGAGGCGAGCATCGGTGCGCCTTGTCGATGTCGCTGCACATGCTGGAGTCTCCCTTGCTACGGCTTCACGGGTGCTGAACGGGGGAAAGCGGCACAGCGCACGCCCGGAAATGCGGGAACGAGTGTTGGCGGCGGCTGAACAATTGGGTTATGAACCCAACCACCACGCGCGGGCGCTGGCCGGCTCAGCCTCAACCACGATCGGACTAGTCGTCCACGACATTCGTGATGCCTACTTCTCCCTCATCGCCGGTGCAGTGGTGCGCGCAGCGGAGCAACACGGTCTATTCGTCACGATCGTGAACACCTACCGCGATGTGGACCAAGAGGCGAGATACATCCGGCTGCTCCGCGCGCAGCGGCCGCGAGCCCTGATTCTCTCGGCGAGCGGCTTCGTGAGTAAACGGAGCGCCGAACCCATCGCGACGGAAGCGCGGCGGTTCGAAGAAGCTGGAGGTGTGGTGGTTTCCATTGGCCATCACGGCGTTGGTCACGCTATCGACGTGGGTAACTTCGATGGCGCCAGACGGTTGGCGCACTGGCTCGCAAGTCTGGGACACCGGCGCTTCGCAGTCGTGACCGGCCAGAGGCGACTGATCACGGTCAGAGACCGGGTGGAAGGTTTCCGAGCCGGCCTGGCCGAGCGAGGCATCTCCTTGGCTGACCGCGAGGTGCACTATGGCGACACCACCCGGGCGTGGGGCCAACAAGTGGCCCGCGAACTGGCAGCTCGGCAGCGACCGCCAACGTGCGTCTTCGGAACTTTCGACATGATCGCTGCCGGTGTCGTGCGCGGGTTCCAGGAATACGGCTTGCAGGTGCCAGCAGACGTTTCGGTGGCCGGCTTCGCCGATGTGCCACCGGCGGCTGATCTCACCCCGGCGGTGACCACGGTGCGTCTTCCCCTGGACCTGGTAGGCCAGCAGGCGGTAGAACTCGCGATGCGTGATGAGCCGGGCGGGCGGCGGACGATCTCGTTTGAGGGCTCCATCATCGAACGGGCAAGTACCGGCCCTGCTCCGATGCACTGAGTCGCGCTGAAGTTCTACGGACGCACAACGAGCACCGGGGAGAGGTGTGTGCCTCCCCGCCGGTGCTCGTCGTCGACAGCCGCTTGTAGGTTGTGGATCAGGCCGCGGCGGAGCCGTTGGCCATCACACCGCGGACCTGGCGGCGCATATCGGCGAGTTCGGCTTCGTTGAGTTCACCGGGGATGGTGAACTCGGCCGCTACGTGACCGGGTGCGCGGAACACCGCCACGCGGTCACCAATGGTCAGGGCCTCCTCAATGGAGTGGGTGATGAACACCCCGGTCTTACCCTCCTCCTTGACCAGTTTCACGAACTCCCCGCGGAGCCGATCAGCCGTCAGTTCGTCCAAGGCGCTGAAGGACTCATCGCACAAGATGATGTCCGGGTTCAGTGCGAAGCATCGGGCAATGCCCACCCGCTGGCGCATCCCGCCGGAGAGTTCGTACGGGTAGGCATTCTCCCGTCCCTTCAATCCCAACCGGGTGAGCCACTCCCGGGCCTTGTCCAGCCGCTCCGACTTCGACACGCCCATGTACTCCAGGCCTAGGGCCACGTTCTGCTCGGCGGTCCGCCAGGGAAGCAACCGTCCGTCTTGAAAGACCACGGCGATCTTGCCCTTGAGTTCCTCGAAGTCGTCGTGCGGGTTGAGACCCTCGACCGAGACCGCACCGTTAGTGGCGGCATACAGCCCCAACAGCAGGTTGAACGCGGTGGACTTACCGCACCCGGTCTGGCCCACGATCGCGACCAACTCACCGCGGGAGACCGAGAGATTCAGCCCCCGCAACGCCTGCACTTCTTGGCCGTTACGGGTGACGAAGGTCTTGTTCACGTCGGTGAACCGGATCAGGACGTCGTCGCTGACGGTGCTCATCGGCTGCCTTTCCTGGTGCTCTAGCAGGTCACTCACGTCGCCCTCCATTATCGGCGGTCGCGACCCCCGCAAGCCCGCTCGCCGCAGCGCCATTGGGGTCGGTACCCGAAGGTTTGTCGCTAGCATCGCCGACTTGCGGAGCATCACCGGTGGGGCGGTAACGCAGCAAGCGACGCTCGACGAGTTCGATGATCTTCTGGATGATCAACACGAAGATCACCAACGAGGCAGTCCAGGCCAGCACGCCGTCCATCCGGAAGAACTGCTGCTCGATCCGCAGTTGGTACCCCACCCCGATGGTGGCGCCGGCGAACTCGGCGATGAGCACCACGCGGGTGCCCAGGCCGAGATTGACCTTCCAGGCGGTCAGCAAGTCCGGCACGATACCCGGCAGGGTTACGGTGCGGAACATGTCCAACCTGCTGCGCCGCGGCCGCAAGGACTTGGCCATATCGCGCAATTCCTTGGGAATGGCCCGGTAGGAATCCTTGGCTTGGAATGCGAACCCGGTCAGGCACACCATGAGGAGCAGGAACCAGATGCGGACCTCCACTTCCTGGAACCAGATGATGGCGATCATCACCCAGGCCAACGAGGGGATGCCCTGGATGATCTGCAGGTACGGCATCAGGATGTTGGACAGCCGCTGGGACTTTCCCATGGCGAGTCCGGCTACCGTGCCCACGAAGAAGGCGGTCACAATGCCGAGCAGGATGCGGAACATCGTTACCAGCCAGTCCCATCGCTGGCCGCTGTCGACGAATAGTTCCACGATCCGCAGCAGTACTACGTGCAACTGGGGGAGGATGTAGTCCTCAGTGCCGGCGGCGATGATCACCCATAGAACCGCCCCGCCGGCGAGCGCCAGGATGGTCTCCACCGGCGGCAGGCCCCGGGACGAGCGCCGGACGCGCCGGGACCAGGTGTTCTGGCCCCGGCGCTGAAGGTTGGACAGTCCGGGGGCGGCCATCAGTCCTCCGGGATCAGCGTCAGCGGCGGCGCTTCATCGAAGTAGTCGATGGCAACACCGGCGTCGAACACAGCCTCGATCCCGTCCACCAGTTCGGCCGCGGGACGTACGTTCAACCCGAGGCGATCATTGTCGGAGATCAATTCGGTCAAGGCCTCCACATCGCCACCATCCATCGAGTCGGCGATGTGTTGGGCAGCCTCACCTGGGTTGGCTAGCGTCCACTCCGCGGCATCCTCATAGGTCTTCTGCAGCAAGTCAGCCGCTTCTTGGTTCTCCTCCAGCCACTCTCGGTGCACGGCGACTCCGAGGAAGGGGATGTCGGTGGTGCCATACTCCTCTTCCCACAACTCGAAGGGCAGCGGGATGTCGGTAACGTGGTCGATCTCTTGGGCCATCAGGTTGGCGTAGGCCGGCTCCCAGAGTTGTACCGCGTCGGAACGGCCGGTTTGGGCCTGGGTGCCCAGGCCACCAGTGTCGTGGTTCTCCACGGTGACGTTGTCGATGTCCACCCCGGCGGCCTGCACGAACCACAGGAACAACGCGTAGTTTGTCGCGGCCGTGGAGCCGGCGAGAGTACGCCCCTCCAGGTCCGCCAGTTCGGTGATTTCCGGGGTGGTGGACACGAGTCCGCCCCAGTAGTCGTGCACGTTGAAGAGGTACACCACGTCCACGCCTTCGGTCAGGCGCACGGCTTCACTCATCAACGAGCCGCTGCCGCCGATCTGGTACTGGCCGGTGCCGAATTCGGTGTTGTACGCGTCGGGTGGACGCTCCACGAAGGTGATGTCGAGGCCGTTGTCGAGGTCGAACCGTTCCTCGGCGATGACCGCCGGCAGGAACGCGCCCAACGACGGTGGGCTGAAAGCCACGATTTCGAGTTCGATGGCGTCCTCGGAACTGTCGGCATCACTCGATTCGGCTCCACACGCCGCGGTGAGGAGAACGGCCGAAGTTGCTGCAGCGGCGATGATTCTGCGTCTTACACGCATCCTTGCGCTCCTGGGCTGGGTTATTGGACAGATTGAAAGCGATGGTTTGGAAAGCGCTTCCAAGCAGGACGGTAAACGGCCGAGGGCTGCTTCGTCAAACCCGGGAGATGACAGGCCTCTGTCTACGAAAGCGCTTGCTTGCATGGGATCGTTGAAGCGGCATCGTTGCCAGCCTCTGCGCAGACGCGGTTGCCTGTGGGTTGCTCTCGCTCGCGGCGTTGCGCTTAGGGGCGTCGGGTCTGCCGGGCGTATCCGGCAGCAGCGACAAGGCCAAGCAGGTAGATCACAGCCAGCGCCGTCCAAGCAGCCGAATAGTCACCGACCACATCGACCACCGCGCCAACGCTCACCGGACCGGCAGTAAACCCCAGGTACATCCCCAGAGCCACAACACCGGAAGCCCTGCCGATCGCGTGTGATGGCACCACGTGAATCACACTGACCATCACCACCACATTGGCCGCCACGCCCGTGGCGCCGAGAAGAAAGGCGCCTACCCATACGAGCGCGGGGTGGAGCATCAGCGAGGTAAGGATCAGCGCCACAGCGCCCGCGCCCCCGAGCGCCAACGCAGGCATGGCCACGCGTCCGCCGAGGCGTTCTGCCACGCGCCCCCAGGCGATGCGTGCCGCGATGCCGGTGGTGCCGACCACTGCGGCCAGCAGTCCGGCAGTGCTCACGGGAAGATCCAGTTCCTCATAGCCGAACAACGGAAGGTAGAAGTTCGCCCCCTGCATCGCCGCGCCGGTCATGAAGATGAACCCTGTTAGCCACCAGACCGGTGCCGGTAGGCGTGCGCCGGTGACCGCCGACGTCGAACGGTGTACCACCCGTTCGGCGGGCACGAACTTCGCAGCCAGGCTTACCCCGAGGAGCAAACACGCCCCGCCGGCTATTGCCATCGCGCCCCGCCATCCCGCCGCCACCGCCACTGTCGGAAGGAGCAGGCCAGTGGTCGCCTGAATCATCTGCACACCGGACTGCTTCACGCCCATGACGATTCCGCGCGGGCCGGGCGGCACCCACGTGGCGGCGAGCCGGTTCGTTACTGGATTGGAAAGCGCCTGGATCACACCGGAGGCCAGTACGGCGAGTACCAGCACCGGGTAGTTGGGTGCGAAGGCAGCCGCAAGCATAGCGCCCGTGGCCCCGGTCACGAGCCAGAACATCACTTGCCGCGCACCAGTGGTGTCCACGATGCGACCGGCCCAGATGGATGACAGCGCGGCGGCGGCGAAGGTCAGCGTCGCCAGCGAGCCGTATTGCGTGCGGCTCAAGTCCATCGCGGGAACCAGGAACGGGCTGAGCGCGGAGATCGCATAGACGATCAGCGGTCCAGCGCCCATTGCCACGGCCATCGCCGCGGCAAGTCCGGGCACCGAAGGGGAGACCCTGGCCATCTGATCAACCTCTCTTCCGCCACGTCTACTTCCGCCGTTCCTGCCCCGTTGTCCTGCCTGCGATCCGGTGAGGCGTCGCCCGTGGCGAGCGTGACGGTAAGCGTTTGCCGGCGGAACAGGGCCAGGGTACTCCGTGCTCTGGGATAGGCCGGCCCGCGCGTCGCAGACCGCTCAGGATGCGAACAACGCCCCGCGGGTGTTCAGTGGCCTCAACGCACATGGCTGTGGGCCGGGCAAAGAATGCTGAGTCGAGCGCAGGGAGGGTTCGTGACACGAGGCAGGCGCGTTGCCCCGGTGTTGGCGCTGGGGCTAGTAGCCGCGATGGTCGGCTGCACGTCAGAGACCGGTCCGCCCACGCTCACCTGGTACATCAATCCCGACGACGGCGGACAGGAAGCGATCGCCCATACCTGCACCGAGGCAGCAGACGGCGATTACGTCATCGAAACCGCGCTGCTACCACGGGAGGCCTCGGACCAACGCGAGCAATTGGCCCGCCGGCTGGCCGCATCGGACACCTCGATCGACATCATGAGTTTGGACCCCCCGTTCATCCCGGAGATGGCCGAACCGGGGTTCCTGGCCGAGGTTCCCGAGGAGTTGCAGAACACCGACGGCGTCGTGCAGGGCGCCGTCGAGTCGGCCACCTGGAACGACGAACTCGTCACCGTACCGTTCTGGGCCAATACCCAACTGTTGTGGTACCGGGAGTCGGTCGCCGAAGAGGCCGGTCTGGACATGAGCGAGCCGGTCACCTGGGACCAGTTGATCGAGGCCGCCGAGGAGAACGACCTGTACCTCGGGGTCCAGGGCATCTTGGCTGAGGCGCTCACGGTGTGGATCAACGCATTGGTGGCTTCCGCAGACGGGGAGATCCTCGTCAACCCCGAGGCATCCTCCGACGAGTTGGAACTCGACCTGGATTCCGAGGCGGGCCGGCGAGCGGCCGAGATCGTCAGCCGGATCGGAACCGAGGGCCTGGGCGGTCCCGGCCTGCCCACGGCCGATGAGAACGCGTCGATGAACCTCTTCCAGGGAGATCGAGGCTCATTCATGGTGAACTGGCCGTTCGTGTACCCAGCGATGGCCGCCGCCGAGTCGGAGGTCATGGACGACCTGGGCTGGACCACCTACCCGCAGGTGGATCCCGACGTCGAGGCCGCGCCACCGGTGGGCGGGATCAACCTCGGGGTGGGGGCGTTCAGCCGCCACATCGACCTGGCGTGGGACGCCGTCGCCTGCATCGTGCAGCCCGAGCACCAGGCCGAGTACTTCGTCACCAACGGCAACCCGCCCTCGGCCGCCGAAGCCTACGACGACCCGGCCGTGCAGGAGGAGTTCCCGATGGCCGATGTGATCCGGGACTCGCTGGAACAAGCCGAACCCCGGCCGCAGACGCCGTTCTACAACGAAATCTCCATCGGGCTGCAAGAGACGTGGCACCCGGTCTCCTCGGTGAACCCCGAAGTCACCCCGGCTAGTTCGCAGCAGTTCATCACCGAGGTCCTGCGAGGGGAGCGATTGCTGTGAGTACGCCGACGACGACGCAGCAGAGCAGCCGCGGACGGCACCGTCGACGCGGGTCGGACCGGTCACGTTCCGAAGCCCGCCTCGGATGGTGGCTGGCAGGGCCCGCCTTCGCCGTCATGCTGCTGGTGACGCTGTACCCGATCCTGCAGGCGACGTACGACTCCCTGTTCTCCTTGCGCCTGACCGCGCCGGACGAGCGGGAGTTCATCGGGCTGAACAACTACGTCGTGGCGCTGTCGGACTGGGCGTTCTGGCGATCGATGCTGGTGACGCTGTTCATCACCGTGGTCACCGTGGCGATCGAATTGGTGCTCGGCTTCGCCCTGGCGATGGTCATGCACCGGGTGATCACCGGGCTGCGCGGGGTGGTGCGCACCGCGATCCTGGTGCCCTACGGCATCATCACCGTCGTCTCGGCTTTCGCCTTCTTCTACGCCTTCGACATCAACACCGGTTACATCAACACTTGGTTCGACTGGGTGCCCGGAATCGATGAGAACTTCAACTGGTTCGCCAGGCAGTGGCCATCGCTCTTCGTGATCGTCCTGTCGGAGGTGTGGAAGACCACGCCGTTCATCTCACTGTTGCTGCTCGCCGGGTTGGCGCAGGTGCCCGGGGAGTTGGAGGAAGCGGCCAGGGTCGACGGCGCCACGGGCTGGCAGGTGCTGCGCAAGGTGACGTTGCCGAACATGAAGGCCGCGATCATGGTGGCGGTGCTGTTCCGGGCGTTGGAGGCGTTCCGGATCTTCGACAACGTGTTCATCATGACCGGTGGGGCGAACAACACCGAAGTGTTGTCGTTGCTGGCCTACAACACCTCGATCGGACGCCTGGAGATCGGGATGGGGTCGGCGATATCGGTGCTGCTGTTCCTGTCGGTGCTGGTGATCAGCTTCATCGCGATCAAGGGGTTCCGAGTCGATCTGTCGGGGTCGAGGGGTGATGACTGATGGGTATGTCCACAAGGGCCAAGGTCGGGTGGCTGATCGCCACACTGCTGGTGCTGCTGTGGTCGCTGTTCCCGGTGTTCTCCATCCTGATGACGTCCTTCAAGACCCAGGACGGGTTGTTCTCCGGCACCTTGTTGCCACCGGAGTGGACGTGGGAGAACTACGCCGAGATCCTCGCCCCCGGCGGCAGCGCGCAGGGCCTGTTCCTACCGGCGCTGCGCAACTCCATCGGCATCTCCCTCATCGCCACCTTCATCGCCGTCGTCCTCGCCACCTTCTGCGCCTACGCGATCGCTCGGCTGGATTTCCGCGGCAAGCGGCTGATCCTGACCTCGGCGCTCGCGGTCTCGGTGTTCCCGGTGGTCTCGATCGTCACCCCGTTGTTCAACCTGTGGCGCTCCATCGGGCTGTATGACACCTGGCCCGGGTTGATCATCCCGTACCTATCCCTCACGTTGCCGATTTCGATCTGGACGCTCTCGGCGTTCTTCCGGCAGATCCCCTGGGAACTGGAGCAGGCCGCCCAAGTCGACGGCGCCACCCCCTTCGTCGCGTTCCGCAAGGCGGTGGTCCCGCTGGCGGCGCCGGGGGTGTTCACCAGCGCGATCATCGCGTTCTTCATCGCCTGGAACGACTTCGTGTACGGCATCTCGCTCACCTCCACCACCGCCGCCCGGCCGGTGCCGGCCGCGCTGTCGTTCTTCACCGGAGCATCACAGTTCGAAGAGCCCACCGGGGCGATCTCCGCAGCCGCGATCGTGGTGACTGTGCCCGTGGTGGTCGTCGTGCTGATCTTCCAACGCCGGATCGTCTCCGGCCTGACCCAAGGTGCCGTGAAGGGCTGAGACCCGCGGCCGCGAACGAGGAGGAGTACCCCGATGGCATCGATCACCCTCGATAACGTCGTCAAGACCTACCCCGACGGATTCACCGCGGTACGGGGGGTGGACCTGGACATCGCGGACGCGGAGTTCATGATCCTCGTGGGCCCGTCCGGGTGCGGGAAGTCCACCTTGCTCAGGATGATCGTGGGCTTGGAGGACATCACCGACGGTGAACTGCGCATCGACGACGAGGTGGTCAACGACAAGGCCCCCAAGGACCGCAACCTGGCGATGGTGTTCCAGAACTACGCCTTGTACCCGCACCTAACGGTGTATGAGAACATCGCCTTCCCGTTGCGGCTGAACAAGGGCGAGTTCACCGACACCCAGATCGACGAACGCGTCCGCAACGCCTCCGCGCTCCTGGAACTCGATGAGCACCTGGAACGCAAACCGGCCAACCTCTCCGGTGGACAGCGCCAACGGGTGGCGATGGGGCGGGCGATCGTGCGCAACGCCCGGGCCTTCCTGTTCGACGAACCGCTGTCGAACCTGGACGCGAAGTTGCGCGGCCAGATGCGCACCGAGATCGCCCGACTACAGCGCAACCTGGGCACCACCACCGTGTATGTCACCCACGACCAAACCGAGGCGATGACCCTGGGCGACCGGGTCGCCGTGCTGCGCAAGGGCGAACTGCAGCAGGTGGCCAGCCCGCGGGGGCTCTACGAACAGCCCGCGAACCTCTTCGTCGCCGGCTTCATCGGCTCACCTCCGATGAACTTCCTGCCCGCTACGGTGGAGGGCGAGAAGTTGCGCCTACCGCTGTTCGACGTGCCGATGGACGACCGGCTGAAACGCGCCGTGGGGGACCGGGACGTACTTATCGTCGGGGTGCGTCCGGACGCCTTCGAGGACACCGACGTCATGCAGGAGACCAAGGAAGGCCTGACTTTCGAAGTTGAGATCGACGTGACCGAGTGGCTCGGTGAGGTGCTCTACGCCTACGTACCCTTCGAGGCCTCCTCGGAGGTGAACAAGCAACTGGAGGAGTTGGACCGGGACCTGGACGGGGAGAGCATGCGCCCGCAACTGGTGGTAGCCCTGGACGCCACCAGCCAGATCCGGGCGGGAGACGTGGCCGAACTCTGGCTCTCCCCAGACGCCCTGTATGTGTTCGACCCGGAGACGGGGCAAAACCTCACCCGCGATGAAACGGTTGCCCAGGAATTGGAAACCGACGCGCGCGAGCAACGGGCCAGGGCACTTGAACGGGCCAAGCGTCGGCGGGAGGAGCGCGCCAAAGAGGAACGCGCCGCCTGAGCCGGCTCAGTTCACGGCTGCGCTGACCACCTCACCGGCACACTGGTCACGGCGGCTCCGCACTGGTCGCGGCGGCTCGGACAACCGCGGCGTCGGGACCCTCGACCAGGCACCCCGTCTACGCGCCATACTCGACCAGGCGCCCGGCTTTCGCGCCATAGACGTACCCGTGGACCGGGATCGTCTCCGCCACGAGGGTGTGCCGGCGGATCCGGGTGGCGTCCTGAGTGACGCTTTCCGACTCCGACGGCATCGCCGTGCTCGCGGCCGGGTAACCTTTCCCGGGGGCGTGCAAATGCCCACGCCCTCGTTGTACAACTATTTTCGGGGTTGGTGACTGTGCAGGATCCAAATGGCGTGAACCGAGGAGCCGAACGGCGCGCGACGTGGAACTTCGTTGGCAAACCAGGCAGGCTAGGAGCGTGAATACTGAGTCCGCACCCCGCCCCGCCCGCAACGGACTGGGCGAAGCGGGCACCGGTACGCGCCTGCCGATGGTCGAGGTGATCGAGGACCTCCTGGCCAATCTGGAAGCCGCCCCGCTGACGCTGGAGGCTCCGGGTGTGGAGGAGGCCCGCGAGTTGCGCACCCGACTGGTGGCGCAGGTCCGCAATCACCTCATTCCCCGGTTACGCGAAGTGGCCGCCCCCGTCATCGTGGTGATCGGCGGTTCCACCGGCGCGGGCAAGTCGACATTGCTGAACTCCGTGCTCGGTGAGGAGGTGAGCCCGGCCGGGGTGCTGCGACCCACCACCAGGCAGCCGGTGCTGGCGATCCACCCCCAGGACGCGCAGTACCTGGAGGGGCATCCGGTGGAAGACCTCGCCGAGGTGGTCACCCACGAGAAGGTGCCCCGCGGCCTTGGTTTGCTCGACGCCCCCGACCTGGACTCGGTGCGTGCCTCCAACCGGGATCTGGCCCTGGAACTCATCGAACTGGCGGACCTGTGGGTATTCGTCACTACCGGCTCCCGGTACGGCGATGCGGTGCCGTGGTCACGGCTGCAGGAGGCCAGCGAGCGGGGGCTGTCCCTGGCGGTCGTGCTGAACCGTATCGATCCGGACGCGCTGGTGGAGGTGCGTCGCGACCTGTTCCAACGACTGCAAGCGGAGGGCTTCGGCTCCCTACCCCTGTTCGTCGTGCCCGACGTCGGCCCGCACGAAGGAGTATTGGAGGAGAGCCTCGTAGCGGAATGGGTTGCCTGGTTGAAGATCCTGGGTGCCCAGAGTCAATCCCGCGCGGTCATTGCCCGAACGGTGCGAGGGGCGTGGCCCTCACTGCGACGCGACGTACAAGAGGTCGCGGCGGCGGTAGAAACCCAGCGTCGAACCTCCCGTTCCCTGCGCGGGCAGGTGGTCGCAGCAGTGCGGCCGACGGCGGAACAGATCGAGACGGATTTGAACTCCGGGTCGGCAGCCATCGGAGCCCCGACCACGGCGTGGCTGGCCGGCGCCAGTTCCGGGGGCGTACTCGCGCCGCTGGCTACCGAGCCGAGCGGGCCTCGGGAACGGTGGAGGGCCCGGCGCTCTGCCGCCGCCCGGGCAGAGTCGGTGCGCTCGTTGCGCGATACCGCCGTCGGAGCGGCCGGGTCGCTGGTACGTGAGGCCGGCACAGCGGCTGAACTGTCGGTCCGGCAGATGCTGGCGGAGAATCCGGCCGGTGCCCAGGTAACCACTCGAGTGGATGTGGAAGAGGCGGCCAGCGCCCGGGAGCGGCGGTTGGAGACCCTGATCGCCGAATGGGGCACCGAGAGCGAGCGCCGTTGCACCGAGGTTGGCCTACAGGCCGGGCACGTGGGACTGGATACCAGTGCCACCGCCGCCCTGGTCGAGGTCGCCGCGACGGGCGTCGATGGAGCCGAGCGAGCGCTGGTCAGGTGGTTCGGAGTCCGGGCGGAGACTGTGATCGCAGAACTACGTAAAGCCCTCGCCGAATGGGCGGCCGCCGCCGTTGCCTCCGAGTCCGAGCCTTATCTGACCGTGCTCGACGAGTTGAGCGTTGATGATGCTCCTGCCCGCAGTCTGCGGCTGCGCGCAGGAGAACTGAAAGGGTACGTGTGAGCGCCACGATTGACCACGCCCCCGCGGGGAATGACCCGGCCCTGGATCAGGACGCGCTGAATAACCGGGGCGCGCGCATCGCGGAAGCGTTGGAGATCGCCGGGCCCCGCATAGCGCCGGAGGTTGCCGAGGCCGCCCAGGTGGAACTGGACCGGGTGGACGAAAGGCTGCGACTGGGCGTTGGTCACACGGTGGTGGCCCTGGTCGGCGGTACCGGGTCGGGCAAATCCTCACTGTTCAACGCAGTCTCCGGACTGGACTTCGCCGAGGTCGGCGTGATCCGCCCCACCACCGCCCAGACCGCCGCCTGCAGTTGGGGCAGTAAGGCCACCGAATTGCTGGACTTCCTCGGCGTGCACCCCACCCGCAGGATTCAGCGGGATTCGGTGCTGGACCACGACGAGCATCGCGATCTGCACGGACTGGTGCTGCTGGACCTGCCCGACCATGACTCCGTGGAGGCGGGCCATGCCCGGCAGGTGGACCGGTTGCTCCCGCTCGTCGACCTACTCATCTGGGTCGTAGACCCGCAGAAATACGCCGATAACGTGCTTCACGAGCGGTACCTGCGCACGCTGGCCGGTCGAGAGGACTCGATGCTGGTGGTGGTGAACCAAGTCGACACCATCCCGGCGGACACCCAGGATGAGGTGTGCGCCGACGTGCAGCGTCTGCTGGCCGAGGACGGGCTGAAGGAGGTGCAGATCCTCCTCACCTCGGTTCGGGAGAACATCGGATTGGAAGCACTGCAGGACCGCCTCGCCGGAGCAGTCGAGACGCCGTCGGTCTCGGCGCGAACCGCGCGTGCGCAACTGGAAGCGACCGCCCGCAGGTTGCAGGACCACGTTGGTTCGAGCCAGCCGAGTCCGGATGATGCCCAGACGACGGCGGAGAACCTGGCCACAGCCTCGGGTGTGGCAGCGGTGTCGGAATCGATCCGCGCGGCGGTGGCCAGCCCCCGCCAAGTTGCCCTCAGTCCCACCCAGCGACCGGCCCGCTCGCGCATCGACGCGATCCGAGAACGGTGGTTGGCCAAGGCGACCGCTGGGCTGCCAGAGCCGTGGCAGGCGTCCGTGACCGGGCAGGTGCCACCGGCGCAGACGTTCTATGACCACCTCTGGCGCGCACTGAGCAAGGTCCCCCTGCCGGACAGCACCGAGCACTCCGCACGGCGCCTGCGGATCATCGCCCAAGTGCTGCTCACCTTGGGTGCGCTGGCCCTGCTAACAACTGGGACGGTGTGGGTTCTGGGCTCGTTGCAGGCGATGACGGCGCCGGAGGCGTTGATCTGGGGGTGCGGCATCGGCGGAGCCGTAGCGGTGATCGCCGCGGTGGTGCTCCGGCTGGTCGCCAGACGACGACGACGCGCCGCTGCGGCAGCACGTTCCAGCGCCTACTTGGTCTCGGTGACCGAAGAACTGCGGAGCATTGTCGTCGCGGACCTCATCGAACCCACCACCCGGCCGCTGGATGAACACGATCAGGTACGCCGGGCGCTGCTGACTCCCTGACACCGCCGCCGGCGGTGATTGGCGCCGGGTTCGCATCGCCTGGCGCCTCATCCACATCGATACCGATGGCGCTGCGCCGTCCACAGCACCAGCACCTAGGCGCGCGCGGCCCGCCCCGGAGCGGGCATCGTCACCAGCACCGGAGATTCCGGATGAGGACGCGGCGCAGCCGCACGAAGGGACGAACGATGCGAGAGACGATGATTACCGTTGCCGGAAACGTCGGTGGAGCACCCACGTTCTTCGCCGGCAAGGAGGGTGAGGAGCCCCGCTTGGTATTGAGCATGGCCACCACCCCCCGGATCCGGGATCGGGTCAGCGGCGAATGGCGAGATGGGAATACCTCCTGGTACGACGTGTGGTTGCGGGGGCGGATGGCGCTCAACGCCCAACAAAGCATCGGTAAGGGCGACGCGGTGCTTGTCAGCGGCACTGTCGAGTTCCGCGATTGGCAGGACGGCGACAAGTCCGGCACCAACGCCGTCATCAGCGCTCGGGCTTTCGGGCCGGATCTGAGCAAGTACCCGGTGGTGATCACGCGGGTCCGACTCGGCCAGGATGAGGTGGGGAACGGGGCATCCAACGGGTCCACCCCGGTCGCTGCCCTGGCCACGAACACTCCCGATTCGGCCCAGACGGCCGCAGCCGATGCACCTACCGCGGTGAAGGAGGCAGGCGCACTGGAGGACGCCGACTACACCGAGGTAGCACCTGACGGTAGCCCGTTCTGAGAAGGCGGTCGTGGCCCGGGGAGCGGGAGGATTCCTGTTGTGGGTCGCCCGGTGTCGCAGAAGGGACCTCTCGATCGCAGATATGACCTGCCGATCGCAGAGGTGTCCTGCCGATCGCAGATGTGACGCGGGTGGCGGTGATGATTCCGCTGATGGCGAGCGGCTTGAGGGTTACGGGTCCAAGGCGCCTATAGTTGAACCTGCCGGGGCCGTCCCACCTGTGAGGTGCCCGCGGCACGTGACCAGGTACCCCAGGCCCTGCCTGAATCAAGGCTCAGGGTCCCCGCTTTTGTGAAAGGTTCATCACCTGTGGCCGAATACATCTACTCGATGGTCCGTGCGCGCAAGGCGCACGGAGACAAAGTCATCCTCGACGACGTGACGATGTCGTTCCTGCCCGGGGCCAAGATCGGGATGCTGGGACCCAACGGCGCGGGCAAGTCCACCATCCTGAAGATCATGGCCGGGTTGGATACCCCGTCCAACGGCGAAGCGCGGCTTAGCCCGGGATACACCGTGGGCATCTTGCTGCAAGAGCCCCCGCTGAATGAGGAAAAGACCGTCCTGGGCAACGTCGAAGAAGGCGTGGCGGACATCAAGGGCAAAGTGGACCGGTTCAACGAGATCGGCGAACAAATGGCCCAGCCCGATGCGGACTTCGACTCCCTCATGGCCGAGATGGGCACGCTGCAAGGGGAGATTGATGCGGCCGACGCCTGGGACCTGGACTCCCAACTGGAGCAAGCGATGGAAGCCCTCCGGTTGCCCCCGGGCGACGAGCCGGTCACGAACCTCTCCGGCGGTGAACGCCGCCGGGTGGCGCTGGCCAAACTCCTCCTGGAGCAACCCGACCTACTGCTCCTGGACGAGCCCACGAACCACCTGGACGCCGAGAGCGTGCTCTGGCTGGAACAGCACCTTGCGCAGTACCCCGGCGCGGTCATCGCCGTGACCCACGACCGGTATTTCCTGGACCACGTGGCCGAATGGATCGCCGAAGTGGACCGCGGTCGCCTCTACCCCTATGAGGGCAACTACTCCACTTACCTGGAGAAGAAGCAGGAGCGCCTGCAGATCCAGGGCAAGAAGGATGCCAAACTCGCCAAGCGCCTCGCCAGTGAACTGGAGTGGGTGCGCTCCGGTGCCAAGGCTCGGCAGGCCAAGTCCCGGGCTCGTCTGGCCCGGTATGAGGAGATGGCCGCCGAAGCAGAGCGGACCCGCAAACTGGACTTCGAGGAGATCCAGATCCCGCCCGGGCCGCGGCTGGGTTCGCAGGTCATCGAAGCGAGCGGCCTGCGTAAGGGCTTCGGCGACCGGATGCTCATCGATGACCTGAGTTTCAGCCTGCCGCCCAACGGGATCGTCGGGATCATCGGACCCAACGGGGTGGGTAAGACGACCCTGTTCAAGACCATCGTGGGTCTGGAGCCGTTGGACGGTGGAGACCTGAAGGTCGGTGAGAGCGTGAAGATCTCCTACGTCGACCAGAGCCGGGAGGGGATCGACCCCGACAAGACGCTGTGGCAAGTGGTCTCCGACGGACTGGATTTCATCGAAGTCGGCAACGTGGAGATCCCGTCCCGGGCCTACGTGTCCCAGTTCGGCTTCAAGGGAGCCGACCAGCAGAAACCGGCCGGAGTGCTCTCCGGTGGGGAACGCAACCGACTTAACCTTGCGCTCACCCTCAAGCAGGGCGGCAACTTGCTCCTGCTGGACGAGCCCACCAACGACCTGGACGTGGAGACCCTCGGCAGCCTGGAGAACGCGCTGCTGAACTTCCCCGGGTGCGCGGTGGTCATCTCCCACGACCGGTGGTTCCTGGACCGGGTGGCTACCCACATGCTCGCTTGGGAGGGCACGGAGGAGAACCCGGCGAAATGGCACTGGTTCGAAGGTAACTTCGCCGCTTACGAGGAGAACAAGGTCGAACGCCTGGGACCGGAGGCGGCCCGTCCGCACCGCGTGACGTACCGCAAACTGACGCGCGACTGAGCATGGCCCGCATCACCGTCCCGGTGCGGATGCGCTGGAGCGATATCGACGGCTACGGGCACGTGAACAACGCAGCACTGTTCACGCTCCTGGAGGAAGCACGCATCGCCACGTTCTGGGACGCCGCGGCGCCGGCCGACCGGTCGACCGGCCGCGCTGGAGATGCCGACTCGGGGTCGCGCACGTCGCATGGCCGTGCTGAGGCTGCGAGGTCGTCTGCGGCGGGGCCCAGCCCGTTGACGGCGGAGCAGCAGACCGTGGAGTCCGCCGAGGCCGCCCGGGCGGTGGCCGGCGTGCTCGCCGGCGGGGCCGAGGCAGACAGCCACACCCTGGTCGCCCGGCAGGAGATCGAGTACCTGGCACCGCTGGACTACACCCAGGACCCCGTGCCGGTTCACCTGTGGATTGGTCGGATCGGTGGGGCAAGCCTGGATGTGTGTTACGAGGTGCGCTCCCCGGCCGGTCAGGTGTGCGCCCGGGCGATGAGTTCGGTGGTGCTGGTGGACGCCCACAGCGGCAGGCCCCGCAGGCTGACCGAGTCCGAGCGCGCTGCGTTGGAGACGCTGTTGGACGATCCGATCGAGTTCCGTCGCCGCTGACCCGCCACCGCTACCGATCCGCGCTGGCGGGTGCGTCGCGTACCGTCCAGCGTCGCGTATCGTCCAGCACTGCAAGGCCGCTTCGGACCGGTGAGCGCCAGCGCCCCCGAGCCGGTCTGTTGGCGACCAGCGCCCCCGAGCCGACGCACTTCACCCTATCCATTCGGCCGCTCCGCCGCCACGTGGCTTGCCTCAACAGTGCCGCCGCAGTGCGCCGCCGCCGCACTGCGGCGGACCGCGAATAATACCCGGCCGGACGGTGAGTGTGCCGAAGTGACAAGAGCTCACCGATGACAGATAGGTTCGGTAACTCAGTGCCACCACCATCGCCGCTGGCTGAGCGGACGGACGTACGGAGAATCACGTGAGTGCGAAAGAGGACCTCCAGCGCAGTATCCATGGCGTACTGCTACCCGGATTCAACGGCACCACGCCACCGCCGTGGCTGTGGGCCGCCGCATCTGAGGGGCTGGCCGGCGTGCTGCTGTTCGGTGAGAACACACCTTCACCCGAGCGGACTGCCGAACTCACCGCGCAACTGCAGCACCGGGCGCCGCGCCTGCTGATCAGTTCCGACGAGGAAGGCGGGGACGTCAGCCGTGTGCAGGCGAGTACCGGTTCCTTCCTGCCGGGGGCATGCGCACTGGGGCAAGCAGGTGACGAGGCATTGACCCGACGGGCCGGCCGGGCCCAGGGCCGGTTACTGCGCGCCACCGGGATCGACCTACCCCTCACCCCGGTGCTGGACGTGGCCTCAGAGCCGGCGAACCCCGTGATCGGTGTGCGCGCCTACGACTCCGACCCGGGCGTGGTGGCCCGCCATGGCCGGGCCACCATCATCGGTCTGCGGGAAGCCGGCGTGGCGACGTGCGCCAAGCACTTCCCCGGTCACGGCGACACCGCGGTCGACTCTCACCTGGCCCTGCCCACCCTCAACATCGATCCCGACCTGCTGCACCGCCGGGACCTGCACCCGTTCTCCGCAGCCATCGACGCCGGCGTGGACAGTGTGATGACCGGTCACCTCGTGGTACCGGCACTCGGTCCGAACCCGGCGTCGCTGGAACCGGCGGTGACCACGCAGTTGCGCCGGATGGGCCACCAGGGGCCGATCATCACCGACGCCCTGGACATGGCAGCCCTGCACGAGGGTGCGCCGGACGCCGGCCCGGGCACCACCGGGGCAGAACTCATCGCCGAGGCAAGTGTGCGGGCACTGATGGCCGGGGCGGACTTGCTGTGCCTGGGCTCCACGAGCGGTCGGGACGACGCCGAGGTGTTTCACACCGTCCGAGACGGGATCGAGCGTGCCGTTCGGGCCGGGCGCGTGGATCCGGCCGCGCTCGCCGCCAGCGCCGAACGGAACCGCGCGCTGGGCGCCGCGATCCGTCACCGGCAAAAGGCCGCCCCATCGCCCGATCTGCCTACGGCGTTGGCAGAGCTCGAACAGGTCGGCGCGGCTGTGGCCGCCGCCGCGGTACGAACCCGGGGGAACGTGCGGCTACGTCCAGGTGATGCGCTGGTGGACCTGCGCCGCGGAGTCAACATCGCCGCCGGCCGGGACCGGGTGATCACCGACGCCCTCACCGCCGGAGCCGGCCTGGTTTCCGTCGCACTGGCGGATTTGCCCCAGTGGGCGGTGGCAAACCCGGACCGTCGGGTGGCGGTATTGACCCGGAACATCGGCGACGAGATGCCCGACCCGCTCCGGGATGGGCCGGACGTCGTCGTCATCCACGTAGGAGTCCCTGGCGCCCGGCCCGATGCACCGAACCGGGTGCTGGCCCACGGTTCCGGCCTGGCCAATAGTCGCGAAGTCGTCCGCCGGATCACTCAGTAGCCGCGCAATGAAGGTTCTGGGCATGCTGTCGGGCACCAGCGCCGATGCGATCGATGTTGCCCTCGCCGATATCGACGATGACGACGCCGGGCACGCCACTCTGCGACCGCTGAGGCACGCCGAACTGCCGTGGCCCGATGGCCTGGGCGGGCACATACTGGACGCCCTGCCGCCCGCCCGGATGGACCTGGTGCAGGTTTGCGCACTGGACGCCCGCTTGGGGCAAGCGTTCGCCCGCGCAGCCAGATGGGCGATCGACCAGTGGGGCCCAATGGACCTGATCTCCAGCCACGGACAGACTCTCGCGCACTGGGTGGACGCCACATCGACAACGGCGCTGGGCACCCTGCAACTGGGCGCACCGGCCTGGATCGCCCGCACCACCGCCACGCCTGTCATCTCGGACTTCCGCAGCAGCGATATCGCTCACGGCGGGCACGGTGCTCCGCTGGCCTCCACGTTGGACCGGCTCTGGCTTGGTGAGCGCCCCACCGCGGCGATCAACATCGGCGGGATCGCCAACCTGACCCTGGTAGCAGGTGGCGTCGTCACCGGCGACACCGGCCCCGGGAACTGCCTGATCGATGATGCCGTTCGGCAACACTTCGCCATGCCCTACGACCGGGAGGGAGCCATCGCCGCCGCGGGCGAAGTGCACCGGGAGGCGCTACAGGTGTTGCTCGCCGATCCCTTTTATGCGACGGCGATGCCGCGCAGCACCGGCCGGGAATACTTCGATGCCGCGTACGTCACCCGCACCCTGGACGCAGCCGGCGTGCAGGTGCCCCAAGGCGCCGATCTGATCGCGACCCTCACCCACCTGACCGGGCACACCATCGCCCGCGCGGTGAGTGCGGCATCGGCGGGCCGTCCGCAACCAGAACGCGTGGTGGTATCCGGAGGTGGAGCGGCCAATCCCACCCTGATGAGGCTTCTGAACAAACTGCTGCCCGGGGTGTGCACCAGTACCGAACTGGGGTTACCCGCCGAGGCCAAAGAAGGCTACCTATTCGCGCTTCTGGGCTATCTGAGCGCTCGCGGACTCCCGGGTACCGTCCCGGCCCACGACGCGCCGGCCTCGGTGCGGGCACCGGCGGCATCGACGCGGGCCGCGGCCACCGCACCGGCTCAGGAGGGTCGTGCTGCTTGGCCCCAGCACCCGGCCCGGCAAGCCACCGGAGCCGACCGACCCGTGGTGCTCGGGTCCCTCACGCCGCCCGCCCCGGCGCCCTGCGCACCAGCACGATCGGCCATCCATACCCTCAGCATCGCCTGACCGGTTCACCCCGCCGTCAGATGGGCCGCGCCAGGCGACCTTGGCCCCGAGCCTCGCTGCGAGGGGATCGGCAACCTGCCTCAGGCCCGCACCATGCCCTCCTGGGCGATGGTGGCCACCAGTTCCCCGGACCTGGTGTAGACCTTGGCAGTGCCCAGCCCGCGTCCGCCCTGCGCGGAGGGGGAGTCCTGGGCGTAGAGCAACCAGTCGTTGATATCCACATCCCGGTGCCACCACATGGCGTGGTCCAGGCTCGCCACGGACATGCCTCGCCGGCGCCAACTCAGGCCGTGGGCGCGTAGTATCGGCTCCAGCATGACTTGGTCACAGGCGTAGGCCAGGATCGCCCGGTGGCGTCCCTGGTCGCCGGGGACGTGGCCGCGGGCGCGCATCCACAGATGCTGAGCCGGGGTCGGCTGCTCGGCCGGCCCCAGGAACAACCCGCCCTCAACGTGGCGCACATCGAAGGCGAACGTCCGATAGAAGTGTTGGGCCAGGGGATGGTCGATGGCACGGAATTGCTCCACCGCGCTGGTCAGGTCCTCGGGGCCGGGTACCCGTGGTGCGGGTTCGGCGTGCTCGATGCCCTCTTGGACCTCCTGGAAGGAACCAATCATCGACAGGATGGGCTTGCCGAACTGGAGGGCATGCACCCGCCGGGCGCTGAATGATCGCCCGTCCCGCAACCGTTCGACGGTGAACGTGATCGGCTCCTCCAGGTCCCCGGGCCGCAGGAAGTACCCGTGCACCGAGTGGGCCAGCCGGCCCGGGGGGACGGTGGCTGCGGCAGCCACCATGGACTGACCCAGCACCTGCCCGCCGTAGACCCTGCCGTGCACCTGCGGCACCGACCGACCGAGGAAGGTGTCCTGACCGTCCGGGCGCAGATCCAGATAGGTCAGCAGTTCACCCAGCGGATCGGGCTCGGTGTCGTCGTATGCCGGCCGGTCCGGCGATGGCGCCATCAGCGCTCGCTGCCTTCGTCGTCGTCGTGGCTGTTGATCATGAAGTGGGCGGCGCGTTCCAGGTAGTCCCACAACGTGGCCTCGTGCATCGGAGCGAGGTCGGCTTCGCGCACCGCTACCCGCATATGCGCCAACCAGCGGTCCCGGGCCCTGGGGGTCACGCGGTAGGGGGCGTGGCGCATCCGCAGCCTGGGATGTCCGCGCTGCTCCTGGTATGTCGTCGGCCCGCCCCAGTACTGCTCCAGGAACGTGCGCAGCCGGTCCTCCGCCGGCCCCAGGTCCTCCTCGGGGTACATCGGTCGCAATAGGTCGTCGGTGGCCACGAGTTCGTAGAACCGGGAGACGATCTTACGGAAGGTGGGTTCACCGCCCACAACCGCCCAGAAGGAGTCGGTGCGGCTTCGGTCACGGCGCCGGGGCGTCAGCCCCAATTGCTGCTGCGCGGCGGCTTGCGGCTCCTGCTGCTGCGCGGCGGCTTGCGGCTGCTGCGCAGCGCCCTTGGCGGGTACAGATTCTGCGGAGTGTCGGGTTGAGTCGGGCACATCCCCAGGGTAATCAGTTCACAGCCCCAGGTCCGCCAACACCTGCAGATGCTCCCGGACCGCCAGCCGCGCGCCCTCGGCGCTGTCCGCGGCCAGGGCGAGGGTGGCGGCCTGCTCGCACTGGGCCGTGCTCAAGGCCCCAAGAACAGCGGCCACGTCGCCCAGCGCCCGGGGAGTCATCGACAGAGAGCGCACTCCCATGCCCACCAGGACAGCGGCCAGAGCGGGGTCAGCGGCGGCTTCCCCGCACACCGCCACCGGGCGGTCCTGAGTTTGCCCGCCCACGCAGGTGGCACGTACCAGGGCCAGCACCGCGGGGTCCCAGGTGCTGGCCATTCGGGACAACGACCCCAGCAGCCGGTCGGCGGCCAAGGTGTATTGGGTCAAGTCGTTGGTGCCCACGGAGGCGAAGTGCGCACGGGCCAACATCGGTCCCGCCAGCAGGGCGGCGCTGGGGACCTCCACCATCACCCCCGCGGTGGCGAGCCCGTGCCGGGCGGCGCGCTCCACGAACTCCTCGGCCTCGGCCACGGTGGACACCATCGGGGCCATCACCCACACCTCGGCCTGCTCGCCGCCCGCAGCCTGGGCGATCGCCGCCAACTGCCGCTCCAGCACCTCCGGGAAGAACGCCGCGGTGCGGTAGCCGCGCACACCCAGTGCGGGATTGGCCTCGTACTCCGGATTGAGGAAGGACATCGACTTGTCCGCACCCGCGTCCAAGGTGCGGATCACCACTTTCTTACCGCCGAACGCGGCCAGCACCTGCCGGTAGGCCTGCACTTGTTCAGTCAGGTCCGGTTCGTCCTCACGGTCCAGGAAACAAAACTCGGTGCGGAACAAGCCGATGCCCTCCGCACCCGCACGGGCGGCATCGGCGGCTTCCCCGGGGTCGCCGATATTCGCCAGCAGCTCCACCTTCAACCCGTCGGCGGTGTGACAGGACCCGGCGTAGGCGCGCTGCTGGACCGGCTGCAGCGCGGCCGCCACCGTCTTCGCATCGGGCTCCACCTGCACGAGCCCGGATCCGCCGTCCACCAGCACCCACCCGCCGTCGGCGAGCCGGTCCAAATCCGGACCCAACCCCACGACGGCCGGGATGCCAAGCGACCGGGCCAGAATCGCGGTGTGTGAGGTGGGGCCGCCTTCCGCGGTGACCAGCGCGTGCACCTGCCGCGGGTCCAAACCGGCGGTGTCCGCGGGGGACAGGTCGGTGGCCACGAGCACGAACGGCTCCGAGCGGCGCGGTACCCCGGGCATCGGCGCCCCGGTGAGTCGGGCGATGATCCGGTCGCGCACGTCGACCACATCGGGCACCCGCTCGGCGAAATAGCCGCCCAGGGAGGCGAACTGCTCGGTCACCGCCCCGGCAGAGTCCCACACTGCACGCTCCGGGGTGATCTTGCGTTTGCGCGTAAGCCGCTGAGCCTCGTTGACCAGCGTCGGGTCCTGAGCGATCTGGGCGGTGGTGCGCAGCAGTTCCCCGGCGGAGGGGTCGCTGGACTCAGCCGCCCGTTCGCGTAGTTCATCGGCTACCCGGGCCGCGGCTTGCGCGATGCGTTCGGCCGCTGCCTCTACGCTGCCCCGCAAGCGATACGCCGGCGGCTCGTTCCTGCCCGTCACCATCCGGGCCACCGGGGCGTGTACCCGGCCCGGGCTGACCCCTACACCGTGAATCTTCTCGGTGACCGGTTCAGTGCTCATCACCTTGACCCTTCGCAAACGGACATCGGCCGATGGCCCCATTGTCCACGGGGACGTGAGTGGAGTAGCACATGTAGAGTGGGATGAGTCACAAGGGCGGCACCACCGGCCCGTCTGCTGCGCGCGAGTCGCGGCGGACAGACGTCGGCACCGGTGGCCGGCCGCCGATATCCGGCACCGACCGATCCTGGGAGCGAACGTGAGTAAGGCCGAGGACATCCTCGCGGCATTGGGCGGCACCGACAATGTCGTGGAACTTGAACCATGCATCACCCGGCTGCGGGTGGAGGTGAAGGATCCCGAGCAGGTCCACGAAGACGACCTGCGCACGAGCGGCGCCTTCGGCGTAGTGCGTTCCGGTCGGGTGGTCCAGGTGGTCGTCGGCCCGGAAGCGGATGACCTCGCCGGCAGCATCGACGAACTGCGGCAGTGACGGCGGCGGGACCATATTCCTGAGGCGGACCCGCATCGGGTACGCGTGATGGCCGACGACGAGCGGCGCGCGGGCGGTGGCGCTCCGGTGGCGGCGAGTGTGAACCTGGGCGATCTGGACCGCCTGAGCGGCAGGTTGGGATTCTGCGATGAGGATCGCCGGGAGTTGCTCGGCCACGCGGCGCAGTTGACGCCCGCTGACTGGGCGGACGTGGACCGGGCCGCCACCGCACTGCGCGGCATTCTGGGCCAGTGGGACATGGCCCGACCCGACGTGTTCGCCGATTTTCCAGATCAAGAGGGCCGCCCGCGGGGGTTGATCCCGATGCTCGCACTGCTGCGGGGTGTACCCGCCGTGCGGGAGTACCACGCCCGGCGGGGTATCGCCGAAGCCGACACGATCGCATCGCTTGCCGATCTGGGCCAACAGGCATGGGTCTACCGCCAGGTCTTCAACGAGTTCGGCCTCGACACCCAAGGCTGGCTCACCACCGCTTGGGCGGGAGCGTTCTTCTGGCTGGGACGGCTGCAGTTCAATTTGCTGCCGTTCCGCGGCCAGCACGTCATCTCCGTGCACATCCCGCAGACGGGGCCGCTGCCGCCCGAGGAGGTGGACGAGGCGTTCGGCCGCGCGTGGCGGTTCTTCGATACCCACTTTCCCGACGCGCCTGCCACCGCGTTCCATTGCGACTCCTGGCTGCTGGACCCCCGGCTGAGCCAAGTACTGCACCCGCAATCGAACCTCGCCCGGTTCCAGCGACGCTGGCGCCTGATCAACACCGGGAAGGAAGCCGACGCCAGCGTGCTGTACTTCGTGTTCCGCCACCGACCACGTCCCGGCGAGCAACTGGACCGGCGCGGCCTGCCCCGGCGCACCAGCCTGGAACGGGCCGTGCTGGACCACCTCGATGCCGGCGGCCATTGGTACTCCTACACCGGCCTGATCGACCCGTGAGCCGGGAGCGCTTTCGGCCAGTCGCCGGGGCGGCCCGGTGCACGCCCGAAGGCGGCCGGTACGACTCCGCAACGCACTCGGCACCGGCGCTTCGGGCCGCGCGCGCGGTGCAAAGGAACGGGATAGCGGCGATCTCTGGCAAGATCGCACGTAGCGATCCGGGAGCCGCCGCCGTGGGGGCTCGCGGACCGCAGCCGACGACGTCGACGTGAGAGAGCCGTGAACGAAGCAGAGCAGGAGCCCGCCCCTTCCGCCGACGCCCCCGACGACGACCTGCGCACCCTTGCCCAGGCGCACGGGGTCGCGGTGGAGTTCTGGGACTACTTGGGTAACCACCGCCAGGTGCCGGCCGACACCATCCGTGCAGTGCTGGCCGCATTGGATGTGTCGGCCGACACGCCGGAACAGGTACGCGACGCGCTGGAGGATGCTCGCCTGGCTCCCTGGCGACGCGTGCTTCCGCACAGCGTCGTCACCACAGCGGGCGAACAGCATCAACTTGCGGTGCATGTGCGGCACGGCAGTTCGGTGCGAGTGCACGTGGAGTTGGAGGCGAACGGCGCCACCCGGCCCGCGTCGCAGGTGGACAACTGGGTGGAACCCCAAGAGGTGGACGGGGTCCTCACCGGCCGAGCCACCTTCGCCCTGCCCACCGACCTGCCCCTGGGGTGGCACACAGTGGTGGCCGAGGTCGACGACGGCACCCGGGCCGAATGCGTACTCGCCGTCACCCCGGCGCGCCTGGGGGCACCCGAACTGCGAACCGAATACGGCGATCGCCGGTGGGGGAAGCGGGCCTGGGGCCTGATGGCGCAACTGTATTCGGTGCGGTCCAGACGGTCGTGGGGGATCGGGGACTTCGCCGACCTGACCGAGTTGGGCAGCCTGGGCGCGGACCTGGGGGCCGATTTCGTCCTCATCAACCCCTTGCACGCCGCCGAACCGTCCGCGCCGCTCACCCCGTCCCCGTATCTGCCCACCACCCGCCGGTTCATCAACCCGATCTACATCCGCCCGGAGGACATCCGCGAATCTGCCTACTTGCCCAACGCCCAACGCACCCTGCTGGAGTGGGGACTGGAAGGCCTGGTGGAACAGAACACCGACCCGGGCCCGATCGACCGGGACGCGGTCTGGGAGGCGAAGAAGCCTGCGCTGGAGACGATCTTCGCTGCCGGACGTTCCCGGGCGCGGCAACGAAGCCTGGAGGAGTTCCGCCGCGAGCAGGGCCAAGGGTTGGAGGATTTCGCGCTGTGGTGCGCGGTGTACGAGGCCTACCCCCAGGACCGGTGGCCGCTGCACCCGGGCGCCACTCGAGCGGACATCGCACGCCTGCGCCGCGAACTGGCGGAACGCATCGACTTCCACGTGTGGTTGCAGTGGGTGGCCGACGCCCAGCTCGCCACCGCCCAGCAAGTGGCCACCGGACAGGGGATGTCGATCGGGATCATGCATGATCTGGCTGTCGGGGTGCACCCCGAGGGCGCGGATGCATGGCTGCTGCGGGACGTGCTGGCGGCGAACATCAATGTGGGGGCGCCGCCGGACATGTACAACCAGCAGGGGCAGAACTGGTCCCAACCGCCGCTGCGGCCGGACCGGCTCGCCGAGCAGGCCTACGCCCCGCTGCGTGATATGGCGCGCACCGTCCTGCGGCATGCGGGTGCGCTGCGGGTGGACCACATCATGGGCCTGTTCCGCCTCTGGTGGATTCCGGCCGGTGAGTCACCCGAACTGGGCACCTACGTGCGCTACGACCACGAGGCGATGGTGGGTGTACTGGCGCTGGAGGCCCACCGGGCCGGGGCGGTGGTGATCGGCGAGGATCTGGGCACGGTGGAACCCTGGGTCCGTACCTATCTGGCGCAGCGCGGGGTGCTGGGCACCTCGGTGCTGTGGTTCGAACGCGACGACGACGGTCCGCTGGCCCCGGAGGATTACCGGCGGCTCGCCCTGGCCACGGTCACCACCCACGACCTGCCTCCCACCGCCGGCTACCTGGCCGAGGAACACGTGGATCTGCGCGAAGCGTTGGGGCTGCTCACCGAACCGGCCGAGCAGGTGCGTGCCGCGGCACGCCAGGAGCGGGCGCAGATGGACCAGGTGCTCGCCGAGCGAGGTTTGCTGCCCGAATACCCCACCGAACGCGAACGCATCGAGGCTCTGCACCGCTACATCGCCCAGAGCCCGGCCATGTTGATCGGGGTCTCCCTGGCTGATGCGGTGGGGGAGCGCCGCGCCCAGAACCAGCCCGGTACCGACACCGAATACCCCAACTGGAAGATTCCGTTGGCTGACGGCGCCGGCCAGTGCGTGCTGGTGGAGGACCTGCCCGGGAACGCCCGGTTCGCCTCCCTGGTGCAGGCGCTGGACGCCGAGTTGCGCCGGCCGGCTGCGGACGAGCAGGCGTGAATCGGACCGGCCGCTGAGATGAGCGAGCAACCACCCGAACAACTCTCGGAGCGCGTTGTGGTGGCCCCGATCTCCGGCGTGGTGCGGGCCCTGCGGGACGTGCCCGATCCAGTGTTCGCCGAGGAGATGGTCGGGCCGGGAATCGCGATCGAGCCCGACGGCGACCGCCTGCTGCAGGTGCTCTCACCGGTGGCCGGGGTGCTCCATAAGGTACAGCCCCACGCCGTCGTTGTCGCCGTCCCGCAGGCTGGTCCCGACGCGGCGGTGCTAGTGCACCTGGGGCTGGACACGGTGCGGCTCGATGGTGCCGGGTTCACGGTGCACGTCCACGGAGGGCGGCAGGTCCACGCGGGCACGCACCTGCTGGACTGGGATCCGGCGCCGACGCTGGAGGCCGACCTGGCGCTGATCAGTCCGGTGGTCCTGTTGGGCACGAGCCCGAAGCAGGTGCGGACGTTGGCGCGCCCAGGATCCTCCGTGCGCGCGGGGCAGCACCTGCTGTCCTGGCGCCCTTAACGGCTCTGCGCGGATCTGTCCAAGAGCGCGTTCGCCGGATCGGCGTCACCGTTGGGCGCAGGTCAGGTGCGCGCGGCCCGGTCCACTCGCTGGGCATGTAACGCCCGCCGTACCTCGTCGGCCGACTCCACCACCAACCGGCGCAGGGCGGGTGTGTCGTCCCCCAGCCGCGCCAAGAACTCCTCGGTGGCCGCGGAGACGTCCACCCCGGCGGACCGGTCGATGTCCGCGACCGCGTGCGGGTACAGGCCCACCACCACGTTCTGGGCCATCTCGTGGGTGTGGTCGTTCCACACCTGCTCGATCACCTCGAAGTAGCGGCGGGCGAAGGGCGCGAGCAGGGAGCGGTCCTTGACCCGGTTGAACCCGGCAATGACAGCCCGCTGTACGGCGTTCGGGAGCCGGTCCGGTGTGATGGCGTCCGCCCACACCTGCTCCTTGGCCGAGGTGGTGGGCACCGCCGCCCGGGCCGCGGCGGCTGCCCGTTGCCCGGTGGCGGTGGGGTCGCGCCGCAGTTCTGCTTCGATCTCCTCGCCGCCGGCGGCGCCGGTACTTACCAGCGCGGTGAGCAACTCCCAACGCAGATCGGTATCCACGATCAGCCCGGGCAGTGACACCGAGCCGTCCAGCAGCCCCTGCAGGGTCTGTTGCTGACCGGGCGTCGCGGCGAATGTGGCGAACGTCTTGAGGAGTTGCAACTGCGCGTCCGAACCCTGTTCCGCTTCCAGCGCGTGGTCCCACAACCGGTCGGCGACCCGGGCCTCGGTGGCCTGCCGATGCGCCGGGTCCACGTATGAGGTGGCGGTGGTGAGTTGGCGAAGCAGCACCATCAGCACCGAGGAGTTGGTTTCCGCGCCGATGTTGTTCAGCACCAGGTCGATGAACCGAGCCGCCGGCCACTCCCCGTCGCGAGTCATGTCCCAGGTCGCGCCCCAGATGAGGGCACGGGGCAGGGAATCGGTGAAGTCCTTGACGTGGTTGACCGCATTGGCGAGGGAGCGCTCATCCAGACGCACCTTGGCGTAGGCCAGATCGTCGTCGTTGAGCAGGATCAGGGTGGGGGAGTCCAGGCCAACCAGTTCGGGTACCGGGGTCGCGGCGCCGGCGATGTCCACCTCGAACCGGTGGGTGCGTTCCAAGTCGCCGCCGTCGGTCAAGGTGTACAGGCCGACGGCGATCCGGTGCGGCCGCAGTGCGGGATGGGACTCGGGAGCCTCCTGGGTGATGTGGAAGGTGGTGATGCGGCCCTGGTAGTCGGTTTCGATTTGCGGGCGCAGCAAGGTCACGCCCGCTTCTTCGAGCCACACCTGCGACCAGTCGCGCAGGTCTCTGCCGGAGGGCGCCTCGAGTTCGGTGAGCAGGTCGCCCAGTTCGGTGTTGCCCCAGGCGTGTTTGCGGAAGTAGGAGCGCACCCCGGAAAGGAAGGCGTCCCGGCCCACCCACGCGGCCAACTGTTTGAGGACCGAGGCGCCTTTGGCGTAGGTGATGCCGTCGAAATTGACCAGCACGTCCTGCAGATCGTTGATCTGGGCGACGATCGGGTGCGTGGTGGGCAACTGGTCCTGCCGGTATGCCCAGGATTTCTCCAGCGCGGCAAAGGTGGTCCAGGCCTCGGTCCATTCGGTGGCCTCGGCGGTGGCCAGCATGGAGGCGTACTCGGCGAACGATTCGTTCAGCCACAGGTCGTTCCACCAGCGCATGGTGACCAGGTCCCCGAACCACATGTGCGCCATCTCGTGCAGGATCGTCACGGTCCGGCGCTCCACCAGCGCGTCGGGCACGGCGGAGCGGAACACGTAGTTCTCCAGGAAGGTCACGGCGCCGGCGTTCTCCATCGCGCCGGCGTTGAACTCCGGCACGAAGAGTTGGTCGTACTTGGCGTACGGGTAGGGGTAGTCGAAGGCCTCCTCGAAGAAGGCGAACCCGGCCTTGGTGACCTCCAGGATCCGGTCGGCATCCAGGTGCTCGGCGAGCGAGGCGCGGCAGAACACACCCAGCGGGATCGTGCGCCCGTCGGAACTGGTGAGTTCGTCACTCACCCGGTGATAGGGACCGGCGATGATCGCCGTCACATAGCACGGCAGCCTCGGGGTGGGGTCGAAGGACCAGGTGGCTGCGCCGTCGTCGGCCTTCACCGGTTCAGGAGCGGGGGAGTTGGAGATCACCTGCCAGTGCTCCGGTGCGGTGACAGTGAAGGTGAACCGCGCTTTGAGGTCGGGTTGGTCGAAGACGGCGAACACGCGCCGGGCGTCGGCGACCTCGAACTGGGAGTACAGGTAGGTTTCTTCGTCCACCGGGTCGGTGAAGCGGTGCAGCCCTTCGCCGGTGGTCATGTAGGCGCAGGAGGCCACTACGTGCAGTTCATTGCGTTCGGCCAGCTCGTGCAGGTGGATCCGGGCGTCGCGGTAGATCTCGGCAGGGTCAAGTTCGCGCCCGTTGAGCACCACCCGCCGCACTTCCGGGGCGATCAGGTCGATGAAGGTGGCCGACCCGGGTGTGGCGGTGAACTTGACGGTGGTCTCGGAGGTGAAGGTGGCGCCGGTGCCCGACAGGTCCAGGCGGACGTGGTAATCCGACACGGTCAGCAACTCCGCGCGCTCGGCCGCTTCGATGCGGGTCAGGTTCGTGCCGGGCAAGGTGGCCTCCTCAGGATCTCTTAGGATGGACGGTGGCCCACCAGGTGCGATCTTGTCATGCAGCCGCACCGGGGGCCGACGTCATTTCCGTTGCACGATAGACCTTGGTGAAGGAGCGCTCGTTCATGGCCAACGATGTTGCCGATTTCTGGTTCGACCCTGCCTGCCCGTGGGCTTGGATGACCTCGCGGTGGATGGATGAGGTGACCAAGGTCCGCGACATCACGGTGAACTGGCACATCATGAGCCTGACCGTGCTGAACGAGGACAAGGACATCCCCGAGGATTACCGCAAGTCCCTGTCGACGGCGATGCCCCCGGTGCGGCTGATCAACGCCGCGCGGGAAGTGCACGGCGAGCAGTACGTCAAACCCTTGTACGATGCTATCGGTACCCGCTACCACCCCCAGGGCCGCCGTGATGACCAGCGGCAGGTGCTGGTCGAGTCCCTGGAGGAGGTCGGCCTGCCCGCCGACTTCATCTCCTACGCCGACTCCGAGGAGTACGACGAGTCGCTGCGGGCCTCCCACGCCCGAGGCATGGAACTCGTCGGCGAGGACGTGGGCACCCCGATCGTGGCGTTCAACGGGGTCGCCTTCTTCGGGCCGGTGGTCAGCCCCGCCCCGAAGGGGGAGGAAGCCGGGAAACTCTGGGACGCGGTGGTGGCGGCGGCGAGTTTCGACGGGTTCTTCGAACTCAAGCGCACCCGTACCCGCGGGCCGATCTTCGACTGAGGTCCGGCCGCGCCCGGCCGCGCCCGGTTTTGGGGGCATGCGCCGCTGATCGGCATCCGGCGCGCACGGTCGGGGCACCACGCCGCCCGGTCGGTGTGCCACGCCGCCCGGTTGGTGTGCCACGTGGCCCGGTTGGTGTGCCACGGTGCCGGGTGCGCCCCGACAGGGTGGCTCACCGTTCCACCCGCCGACTTGGCGAGTTCACCCTGTACCCCGGCTACCGCAGTGTCTTACCGTCGATAACGCCACTGAGAAAGGTGAAGAGATGGCCCGTCGTCGCCTGAGCGCAGCAGTGGTCACGCTCATCATGATCGATGTGATCCTGCTGATCGTGCTGGTCGCCTTGCTGCTCACCCGCCCGGGCGAGACGGAAGCACTGAAGGAGGCTCGGGCCGCGTCGGCCCCCACCGCCGCGGCCCGCTCGGCGCCGGACCCGGTGGCGGCCACGCAACGTGAACTCGTGCCGCAGCCCACGCAGACTCCCGCGCCATCGCCCGGGTATGTCGTTGAGGTGCCTGCCGACGCCCGTAGTGAGCCGGTGTTCGCCAGCCCCTCGGGCAACATCTGGTGTGAGATGGATGCCCGCGGTGTCACCTGCACGATCGGAGGGCATGAGTACACCCCGCCGGACAACCCGGACTGCTCCGGTCAGGTCGGGCGCGTGCTGCATCTGACCGAGGATGAAGCGGTGATGCCGTGCATCACCGAAGACCCGGACACGAGCGCGCCCGAGTCGTTCCCGGAACTGGATTATGGCCAAGCCAGCGTGCAGGGAGATTTCCTGTGCACCAGTGAGGAGACCGGGGTGTCCTGCCAGTCGCTGACCACCGGCCGAGGCTTCACCCTGGCGTACCGCGAAGCGGAATTATTCTGAGCCGCTGGGCTCCAGGAAGTCGCGCAATACCCCGATCCAGTCATCGAATGCCTCCAGGTGGGCATCGTGCCCAGCGCCGGCGAGGATCGCCCGGCGGGTGCCCGGGCGCCGACGGAGGAGTTCCTCCTGCTCCTGCGGGGTGAACATGCCGTGTTCGGCGAACACCGCCAGGGTCGGGCACGTGACTCGCTCCCATTCGCTCCACCGAGGCACGTGCGTGGCCGCGATGGTGCGTTCCATGACCTCGGCGTCAAACCGCGGGCGCAATCCGTCTGACCCGTGTTGCAGATCCTGTATCCAGGCGCGGGCCAACGGCGTTGCGCCCAGGAAACTTTCCGCGGCCCGCAGATCCAGGAACGGTACGGGCCAGGACTCGAAGAACTCACCTAATCGGCGCGCAACCTCCTCATCGGCGCCCCGCGGGTGGCCTTCCAGCAGCGCGAGGTGGTCCACCAGGTCCGGTCGTGCGGCAGCGGTCAGGAACGCGGTGTGGGCTCCCATGGAATGTCCCACCAGGTGAACCCGCTGGCGGGGCAGGAGTTCCTCGACGACGGCGACCACGTCGGCGACGAAAGCCCCCCGGGACACATCCGCAGGCCAGCGGGTGCTGCCACCATGGCCGCGCTGATCGATCAGAAACACCCGGAAGGCGTTGCTGAGCGCTTCGGCTGTCGGGAGAAGTTCGCGGGCGCTTCCAGCCAGTCCGTGTAGTAGAACCACTGCGGGCCCGGTGAGGCCACGCTCGTGCACGGCGATGGCGACGTCGTCGCGGTGCACGGTATGGCACGTGGTGGAACCGACTGAATTCGGAGGGGCAGGCACACGACCGATTCTGGCCGGTTGGCTGCTGCACGTCTCCTCGTTTTCCCGGTATGTGAGACATCCGCGGTCTCGGATGTGTCCGGATCGTCGTCGTGATCGGCTTGGTCCATGCCTTCGACGCAGGAGACTGGCGCCCCTTCCAACCGGCAGGTCCGGATGGCGCTGCGGGGCCAGTGGTGTAGCAGCGGATGTCGAATGTCGACCCTCTCCGCTGCCTGCCCCTGCCCACGACCTCGAAGGACTTTCCATGACCGTCATCACCGGCACCCCCTGGGACCTCGCACTGAACCAGAGTGCCCACCGCGCACCGAACAACGTCACGGCACCCGTTAACTCATCGCGTTCGCGGACCTCATCCGGCGCTCCCGCGATCATCCCTCGAGGGCGCGATCGCTCAACCGTTAGTCCGCTCAGTCCGCGAGCGGCCTACCAGCAGGCGCTGCACCGGCGGGCGCGGATCGTGGATATCCGCACCGCCGCAGAACGCGACCGCTACGGCCTCGTGCACGCGTTGCCCGAGGTGGCCGAGATCAGCCAGCCGGAACTGGTCGCATGGCTCGTCGAGCATGCTTCGAACATTCCGGTCGCCCTCCTCAGTCAGGACGGCGCCGAGGCGGCCGCGATCAGCCGTGCGCTAATCGACGTCGGACTCCCGTCCGCGTTGCCCATCCAAGGTGGTTTCCTGGCGTGGGAACAGGCAGGCCTGCCGGTGCGCTCACAGTGACACCGCGAACCCCTCCAGGCTCCTGGAGGGGTTCGCGGTCGCAGTTGTTACAACTCGCTCGGTTGCTCGAGCTGGTTCCGCCTGCGGCGTGAGACCCCCACCAGGACGCCTCCGAGCAGGAGGACCAAGAACGCCGGGACCAGCATGCCCAGACCGACACCCGTGCTTGGTATGGCGCCGGACTCGACCGGTTCGCCCGGCGTGCCTGGTTCGCCAGGTTCCCCCGGCGTGCCTGGTTCACCAGGTTTCCCCGGTTCACCAGGTTCGCCAGGTTCCCCCGGTGGGCCAGGTTCGCCAGGCGCGACGGCGGTGACGGTGACCGGGATCTGGATCTCGGTGCCGCTGGGATCGGCAACCATCTCCAGGTAGTAGGCCCCGCCTTCGAGGTCAGCCGGAACGGTAAACGTCACGGCTGCCGCGCCATCGGCGACGGCGAACTGCGCAATCGGCTCACCGCGCTGGCCCGGGTTGGCCGAGACCAGGTGCACCTCCAGGTTGGTGTTCGCCGGGCTACCCAGCGACGTCAGGTCCAGGCCACGCACATCGAAGGTGACCTCCTGGCCGGCAGTCAGTTCGCTGGGCAGCGGGTCGACGACGGTGGCACGCCGGGCGAAGTCCGGCGACAGTGGG
>DATGSR010000125.1:0-3892 GCA_035302405.1 Beutenbergiaceae bacterium | reverse complement strand
GTGGCCGGGGTCATCCTCACAGTCCCGTCCTTCGCGCTGTTCGTGCTGCTACTCGGTCCCCTTGGGCTGGGGTGGCAACCGGTGCTCGTGGCGCTCACCGGCTACGGCCTGCTGCCGGTCCTACGCAACACGATCACCGGGCTGCGCAGCGTCGACCCCGCGGTCATCGAGTCGGCCAAGGGGATGGGCATGAACCGCCGTCAGCAGTTGCTGCGGATCGAATTGCCGCTCGCCTGGCCGGTCATCATCACCGGAATCCGGGTCACCACCCTGGTGCTGCTGGGGATCGCCGCTATCGGCGCGGTCGTCAACGGTCCCGGCTACGGGGATTTCATCTTCGAGGGCCTCCGAAGGGTGGGGACCCCGGTCGCTGTGAACCTGGTTCTGGCCGGCATCGTGGGCGTGATGATCCTGGCCGTCTTGTTCGACCTCCTGTTCTATTCCGCCCGCCGCCTGACGACCTCCAAGGGGATCCGATGACGACTTCTGAACCGACCACCCGTGATGACCGCAAGGTGATGATCCGCCTGGAAGGTCTCACCAAGCGTTACCCGGGCCAGTCCAGGAACGCGGTGGACGGACTGGACCTGGAGATCTACGAGGGAGAGATCGTGGTGCTGGTGGGCCCCTCCGGGTGCGGGAAAACCACCACGATGAAGATGATCAACCGGATCATCGAGCCCACCGACGGACGGATCATCATGGCCGGGGAGGACGTCACCAAAGCGAACCCGGACGAACTGCGGCGCAAGATCGGCTACGTGATCCAGCAGATCGGGTTGTTCCCGCACATGACCATCGGGGAGAACATCGCCACCGTCCCCAACCTGCTGGGCTGGGACAAATCCCGCACCGCTAAACGGGTCGATGAACTGTTGAACCTGGTCAACATGCCGGCCGAAACCTACCGCAGCCGATACCCCAAGGAACTGTCCGGCGGTCAGCAACAACGTGTGGGGGTGGCCCGGGCGCTCGGCGGTGACCCCGCGGTGCTGCTGATGGACGAGCCGTTCGGGGCGATCGACCCGATCACCCGCGACCGGCTGCAGAACGAGTTCCTGCGCCTGCAGGACGAGGTGCGCAAGACGATCGTGTTCGTCACCCACGACATCGACGAGGCGATCAAGATGGGCGACCGGATCGCGATCCTCAATCAGAACTCGCATGTGGCCCAGTACGACACCCCCGAACAGATCCTCACCGCCCCGGCCGACGACTTCGTCTCGGAGTTCATCGGTCGCGGCGCCTCGTTGAAACGGCTGAACCTGTCCCGGGTCTCCGACATCGAGTTGCGACAATGGCCCACGGTCAGCATCGACGCCCCGGTGGCCGAGGCGGCCCAGACGCTGCGGAGCGTGGAGGAGTCCTCATTACTGGTCCTGGACGAGGCCGGCCGCCCTCGGCGGTGGGTCGGTGCCGAGGACCTCGAGCGCGCCGACGGGCGCCGCCTCGATGAGGTCGGCCTGGCGCCGCGAGCCGTGGTGGAGCCCCGCGCCACCCTCAGCGACGCACTCAACGAACTGATCACGGCCCGCTACGCGATCACACTGGTCGTCGACGACAACGGCGTGTACCAGGGCGTGGTGGACATCGACCAGATCAATGAGGCGATCCGCACCATGCGCGCCTCGGCGGTCGGCGAATCGCGAGTCGGAGTCCAGGAGCGGACATGACCGAGGCTCCCCCGGCACAAGCCAGATCCAGCGCCTCGACCGTGGCCGAGCGCAGCGGGCGCAGCGTGGGCAGTTACCTGCTCATGCCCCTGCTGCTGGCCGCCGTCGTGCTGGCGCTGTACTTGTACGTGTCGAGCCAGGAACTGGACTCGATCGAGACTCGCACGCTGGCACTTTCTCGGATCCTCACCGCCGCTCGCGAGCACGTCCTGCTCACTGTGGCCTCCACCGTCATCACCCTGCTGATCGCCATACCGCTGGGCCTCGTCCTTACCCGCCCCTTCGCCCGCCGGTCGAGTCCGTTCATCATCGGTGTGCTGACCGTGCTGCAGGCAGTACCCACGATCGCGGTCCTGGTGCTGCTCGCCGTAGTGTTCCTGGTCCTGGGATTCTGGATCGCAGTCATCGGCCTGGTGCTCTACGCGATCGTCCCGGTGTTGCTGAACACCATGGTCGGGATCGAACAGGTCGACGAGAACATCCTGGAAGCCGGTCGCGGTATGGGGATGTCCAAGTCAACGGTGCTGCGCAAGATCGAACTGCCCCTGTCCATCCCGGTGATGCTCGCCGGTATCCGCACCGCACTGGTGATCAACGTGGGCACCGCCACGTTGGCCACCTACATCAACGCCGGCGGTCTGGGTGACCTCATCGCTGCGGGCCTTGCCACCAACCGGTTCACCATCCAACTGGTCGGCGCGGTGCTGACGTCGGTACTGGCGCTATTGATCGACTACCTGGCCGGAGTCGTGGAGGACGTGCTGCGCCCGCGGGGACTGTAACTCCTCCCGCCCGGCCATAAGGCTTGACTCACCGGTAGAGCCCCAACACAAGGAGATGAAGCCATGATTCGGAAGCGAACGACCGCAGCGATCGCGGGCGGGGCCGCCGCGCTACTCACTCTTGCCGCGTGCGGAGGAGACGGGAACGGTGGCGGAAACGGAGACGCCGACGGCCCCCTATCCGGGGCCACGATCATCGTCGGCTCCAAGGAGTTCACCGAACAGCGCCTCCTCGGCCAGATGACCGCGGTGCTGCTGGAGAACGCCGGCGCCTCGGTCACCGACCAGACCGGGCTGGAGGGCACCTCCACCGTGCGCGCTGCCCTGGAAAGCGGTGAGATCGACATCTACTGGGAGTACACCGGCACCGGCTGGGTGAACATTCTCGGCAACAGCCCCGAGGATGTTCCCGAGGATCTCTACACCGAGGTGGCCGCGGCCGATGAGGAGAACGGGATCGCCTGGCTGGAGCCCGCTCCGTTCGAGAACACCTACCGGATCGCAGCGGCCGAGGCCTTCGCCGCCGAGAACGGACTGGAGACCAGCACCGACATGGCCGAGTTCATCCAGGCCAACCCCGACCAAGGTCGCATCTGCGCCGCGGCGGAGTTCATTGCCCGTGACGACGGTCTGCCCGGTCTGGAAGAGGCCTACGGGTTCGAGTACTCCGAAGTGGTCGAAATGGCCCTGGACCTCATCTACACCCAGGTCGGTGAGGGCTGTGAGTTCGGTGAGGTGTTCTCCACCGACGGGCGCATCGTGGCCAACGACCTGCGGGTGCTCGAGGACGATGAAGGCTTCTTCGTCGAGTACGCCGGGGCGGTGACTCTACGCCAGGAGACCCTGGATGAGTACCCGGAGATCGCCGAGATCATGGAACCGGTCGCCGCCGAGTTGACCAACGAGACCATGCTCGAACTCAACGCCCGGATCGATGTGGACGGTGAGGGCGAACGCGACGTCGCCGAGGATTGGTTGGAACAGAACGGGTTCCTCAACTGATGCACTGAGGGCGAAGCGCATTGAGCATCGGAGGCGCTGAGCGCAGGGAGCGATCAGCACCGACCGCACTCAGCGCCGCAACTTGACGCGCAGGCCCTGCTCTACCTGGCCGGGGCTCCCGACCGCACTTTCCCCTGCCTCGGCTCAGGCCTCGGCGAACCGTCCCACGGTGCGCCCGACGTCGATCCCCGGCAGCGCCTCGGTGAAGATCCGGTAGTAGGCGAGTTCCTCTCGCGTCCGCAGCGGCGGGTCGAGCTGGTCGGCCGCCTTGCGCAGGTCGTCCTCGGAGACCGTGGCCTCGTAATGTTCGCGCAGCACGTCGTTCATGCCGGTGCCCTCGCCGAACTGTTCCTTGCGACGCCACAGCACCTCCTCGGGCAACCACTCTTCGAACGCGCGGCGCAGCATCCACTTGGCCGGCCGGTCCTCAGAGAT